>JBCBTO010000105.1:0-6778 GCA_039818625.1 Pseudomonadota bacterium | reverse complement strand
GAAAATGGACCCGCGCCTCTTCGACCTCGTCTGGTCGATCTATCAGGAAGCGGGCGCAACCAGACCGATCATGGTCGTCTCCGGCTTCAGGTCCCTGAAAACCAACAACGCACTGCGCCGCCGCTCTCGCGGTGTTGCAAGAACGAGCCAGCACACGGCAGGCAAGGCGATGGATTTTTACATCCCCGGCGTTCCTGTGAAAAAGCTGCGCGAGATTGGACTCAAAATGCAGGAAGGTGGTGTCGGCTATTATCCCGGCTCCCGCTCGCCTTTCGTGCACATGGACACCGGCCGTGTGCGCCATTGGCCGCGCATGACGCCGAAGCAACTGGCCGCCGTGTTCCCGAAAGGCAAAACGCTTCACATGTCGACGGCAAACAAGAAACTGCCGCGCTATGCCGAAGCTCTTGCGGAGTACAAAAAACGCAAAACGAAAGTGGTTCAGCCGCTGTCCCGGTCAAAACGAACCTTGCTCGCTCGCGCAGACAAGCCGCGATCCAACGGCGGTGTGCTCTCCAACTTGTTCAATCGCAACAAGAAGAAGACACCGGACAAGGCCAAGGAGCAAAAAACCATCCAGGTGGCGAGCCGCTCGCGAACCAAGACAGAGCAAAAGCCGATCCCCTCACGCATCGGCCGCGCAGAAGAAAAGCCCGCCAAAGCTATCGTTCTTGCCAAAGCGCCCGCACCGCGTCCCGTGCCGGCTGGCTTGAGAGACGAAGTAAGCCCTGTCAACGACAACGCGATCGTCGTCGCCTCGGCCCCGACCCCGGCCGTTCGTCCACAGTCAACATTGCCGCAACCGGCCATCAACGTACCGCAGCCGGTCATCGCCGTGCGGGATGAAGACCCTCGCCCGGTTGTAGACGGCGCGACCATCGTGGCATCTCTCGAGGCCGCGAACGAGCAGGCGCAGACATCCGCGGATGAACGTGATCAAAATCCGGTCTTCAACGAAGAACCGACACCAGCAATCGTGCGCGCCCTTGCGACCGGGCTTGTTGACCCAACACAACTTGTCCTCAACGAAAGCGTCAAACCGCGTCCGGTTCTAGAACGTCCGGCAGCAGCGACCCTCGCCTACGCATCGCCAAACCCGGTCGACAGCCTACCGAGACTTGACGAGACGCTTTTCGACCGCCGTTTCAGCCAGTTTAGCATTGGTGCAGGCGTCGATACCAAAAGCGAGCGGCTGAAGGCCAACCCAACCATCGCCGCAAAGGCAGTGGAAGAACCACAGGTCGATCCGTTGTTCGATGCCCGTTTTGGCTCAAACAGCGGCACCAGAACGCTTGAGGTCGCATCGTTGGGCGATAGCCTTGTAACGACAAAAGCGCGGATCAATGCCTTGAGAGATGCTCTTGGCTTGTCACCGGTCGAAGATGATCTGACTGTAACCGCGTCCCTCAAACCGGCGTCGGTTGCGGTTCCAACATCAACTCCGCGCGACATCACGCAGTCTTCTTCCCCAACGATCATACCGGTGCCACGGGCTGCGCAGCGCCCGCACAGAACTGACATCAAGCCTGTGCTGGCAGTCCAGTCCATGACAGACCACGTTGGCGCGTTCAAATTTGCTGGCGAAAGCAGGACTGCGGTAAGCGCTCTTCTTGCAAAAGCGTCCATGGTCCAGAAAACTCACATCAGCTTTACCTTGCCGAAACCGCGCGGTGTTGCCGGTCTTTTCATCAACCCGACGCGAGTCTATGACGGTCGCTTTGACAAAGGCGTAAGCGCCAACACCACGGCACGATTTGAAGGAAATGCCGTCCATCTGACACCAACGGTTGCCTTTAAGAAGCTCGATACATTTCAGCTGACATCGCTCGCGCGCTAGGAAGTGCCAACCAGTCAAAAACAAAAAAGCCCCGTTTCCAAACGGGGCTTTTTCATATCGACCGAAGCGATAAACGCGCAGCCGACTTCTACTCGTCCTGAAAACTCGGCACCATGCCGAGCGCCTGCATATAAAGATCAAGCATCGCTTCTTGTTCTTCGCGCTCTGATCTGTCCTGCTTGCGCAAGCGAATAACGCTGCGCAAGGTTTTCACGTCAAAGCCATTCGCCTTCGCCTCGGCGAACACCTCTTTGATATCTTCGGCGATCGCCTGCTTTTCTTCCTCAAGCCGCTCAACGCGCTCCACAATTGTGCGCAACTGGTCACCTGCCACGCCGCCAACATCTGCCATAACCGCCCTTTCCAAAAATCAAACCAAGGCCGCTTGCGTGCCAGAACGCTCAACACCGGTCAAGGTCGCCCGAGCGCTATTTATGTGGAGAGTTTTGCTCAAATGCCGCCTGCTGCTCGGCACTCGCCTCGGTTTGATATTTATCCCGCCACTCGCCATACGGCATGCCGTAAACGATCTCGCGAGCCTCGTCTTTACCCATGGAAAAACCGGCCTCTTCCGCCGCTTCGCCGTACCAACGCGACAGACAGTTTCGACAAAATCCGGTGAGGTTCATCATGTCGATATTCTGCACATCCGTTCGCTCGCGCAGGTGATTGACGAGCCTTCGAAAGGCGGCAGCTTCAAGTTCCGTGCGGGTTTTGTCGTCCATGTCAGTCATTGCTCTCCTTTGGGGGTGAAAACCTTGTCCGCCTCTTATGTATGATCTGCGGCATCGACGGACAATGGTGCACCAGTGCGTGAGGGATAATATCGCCTCACCCCAAGGTCGGAGTTGTCGATCTGAGCCCGCAAAATGGGTTCAAGGCAATCAACCCAACGCGCCACACCCTCCTCATCAGCGATGAGGTCCTGTCGTAACTCCAGAAGGGCATGCGCGCGACCTTGACTGGTCCCGTGGTGAAACATGCAATCATTCAAAAGTGCCCCATCATACGGTTCGTTGTCGCCAACGGTGAGCATCGCATCCTGCTTCAATGCATCGATGACTGGAACCGCCATGCGCGGATCACTGTCCCACAAAATCCCAACCTCCCAGGGCCGTGCAAGCCCACGCCAGACAGGCGTGAAAGAATGGATGGAGAAAATGGATGGCACACGCCCGTCATTCGCCTCTTCCATGGCCTCAAGCTCATCGGCGACGGCCCGGTGATAGGGCTCATAGAACCGCTCCCGGCGCACCAACACCTCATCGGCATCAATGCGCGCGTTGCCCGGGATGAGCGCACCATCTGAGATACGCATAACGAGCGTTGGATCATCATGCCCCCGGTTCGGATCGATCAGAAGACGTGAAAAGGTGGAAAGAACGGCCGGGACATTCAGCCGACGCGCAAGATTGAGCGTAACGGCGCGCACGCCGATATCATAGGCGATATGACGGGTAAGCTGCTCATCCGGCAGGCCGAGCTGCCTGTAGTGAGATGGAATATCGGACCGGGCGTGATCGCAAATCAACAGAAGACCGGACGAGCGATCACCCGAAATATATTCAACAGGATCGAACGCAGAAGGTCCGTTTGGCGGTAAAAGTCCGTTATCAGTCATTGGGCAAGAGGGAATGTGGGAAGAAAGCTGCGGTTGTCATTAAATCGCAAACAACGATTTCACTACCTGCTTTATACTGGCCAGGGGCATAAGTGAACACGCGTTCGGGTCAGCGTTGACAAGTCAGAACGCCCGACGCATTACCTAAGGATGATGCAAATCAATTTCTTTCGAGTCATGAAAAAAATAGCTTGCACTTTAGCTGCTTTCTGCCAATACACTGTCACGGTGTTTGCTGCGGTCGGATCGTTTTCATTGGTAGGCGTAGACAGCGCACACGCAGACCTCCGTCTTTGCAACAAGACGGAAAGCAAGATCAGCGTTGCAATTGGCTACAAAGGGGAAGAGGGCTGGCGCACCGAAGGATGGTGGAACTTCAGCCCCACGGAAGATGACAATGCCTGCAAAGTCCTCCTCGCTGGCCCTTTGCGCTCCCGCTTTTTCTATGTCTACGCAATCGACATCACGAAAGGCGGCGAATGGGGCGGTGAAGCCCTTTTATGCACCCACCAGAAAGAATTCACGATCGACGGCATCAAAAACTGCATTCCGCGCGGATACGAACAAACCGGCTTTTTTGAAGTCGACACCGGCGAGCAGGAGAGCTGGACGATCCAACTCACAGACCCGGAAGACGGAGGAACATGAGAAATGAGACGCGAACGCAAGGTTAAGATCGTCGCAACACTTGGTCCCGCGTCTTCCCCTCCCGAAAAAATGGCTGAGCTCTTCGATGCAGGTGTGGACACATTCCGCATCAACATGAGCCACACAAACCACGAACTTCTCGCAACCCTTGTCAAAGACATCCGCCAGATCGAGGCGGACAAAAAGCGCCCCATCGGCATTCTGGCAGACCTGCAAGGCCCGAAACACCGACTGTCCGTCTTTGCGGATGAGAAAATTGCGCTGACGATTGGGCAGGAATTCGTCCTCGATTCCAACGACATCCCGGGTGACAAAGACCGGGTGTACCTGCCGCATCCGGAGATTTTCGACGCAGTGGCAGAAGGCCACCGCCTGCTGCTTGACGACGGGAAAGTGCGCCTGCGATGCATATCGAACGACGGCAAGCGCATCGTGGCCAATGTCGAGGTCGGCGTCGCGCTCTCCTCTCGAAAAGGCATCGCCATCCCGGACAGCGATCTTCCGGTCGGCGCAATGACGGAAAAGGACGTGGCAGACCTCAATGCCGCCTTGGCGGCGAAAGTGGACTGGATCGCGCTGTCTTTTGTGCAACGCCCCGAGGACATCGCCGAAGCCCGCAAGATCGCACGCGGACGTGCCGGCATCATGACGAAATTTGAAAAGCCGCAGGCAATCCAGCGCCTCAGCGAAATCATCGAATTGTCCGATGCCATCATGGTTGCGCGCGGCGATCTCGGCGTGGAAATGCCGATTGAAGCCGTACCAGGCATCCAGAAGCGTCTGACACGCGCCGCGCGTCGGGCAGGTAAGCCGGTTGTCGTCGCAACACAGATGCTGGAATCGATGATCGCCGCACCCGCGCCAACGCGCGCCGAAGTCTCCGACGTCGCAACCGCCGTCTTTGAAGGCGCGGACGCCATCATGTTGTCAGCGGAATCAGCCGTTGGCGAATTCGCAACCGAAGCGGTCCAGACCATGAACCGCGTGGCCATAGAGGTTGAGCGCGACGCGAACTATGAAAACATCATGCGCGCCCAACGCACCGAACCGGAATCGACGGGGGCTGATGCGATCTCGGCAGCTGCACGACAGATCGCTGAAACACTCGGGCTCGCCGCGATATGCTGTTTCACATCGTCGGGCTCAACAGGCTTGCGTGCGTCTCGCGAAAGACCAACCACACCCATCATCGCCCTGTCTCCGATCCCTGAGACGGCGCGGCGCATGGCCCTTGTCTGGGGCCTCCACTGCGTTGTCACAGAAGACGCAACAAGCCTCGATGACATGGTCAACAAGGCATGCCGCATATCATTGTCAGAAGGCTTCTCCCGTGCAGGTCAGCGCGTCATCATATCCGCCGGTGTCCCACTTGGAACACCCGGCGCGACGAACATGCTGCGCGTCGCGTTTGTCGGCCCCGATGGCATGGGCGGCATCTGAGGGACCAGCTCCGCTTCACCCTACTCCGTCGCAAAGGTGCCCGGCGTCTTGAGGTTGGCAATTTCCAAAATCGCGTCGACAAACACGTCAGGTTTCACGTGGTGCGGCATATGGCCGGTATTTTCAAGCGTGATCAGCCGGGAGTTCGGGACGTCCCGATCAAGGCCTTCGGAATGGATCCACGAATACACGATGCCGTCCTGATCACCGGTGATGATGATCATCGGTGCGGTGATCTCATCGTACCGCTTTGACATTTCGATGATCCGCGGCTTGAGATTGGCCACATCTTCCGAATTGGCCGCAAACCGCGACGGCACCAGAACCATCGTTGGACCAACGACCCCCTCATAATAGTCCGGTATGGGATTCGGGGCGAAGACGTTTTCGGTCGCAGCCATCACACGCGAATGACCGGCGGGCACCGCAATCGTGTGATTGAAGATCGACCCGATGATCGGCATCGATGACGCATGGTAAAACCACTGCACACCACCGGGCCATTCGTGGCTGACGGGCGCACTCATAACGATGCCCGAAACACGGTCCGGGAACAAAACCCCGAAGGCAGCGGCCACCGAACCGCTCCAGGAATGCGCGACGAGCACGGCCTTGTCGATATCAAGCGCGCTCAGAAAATCCCGCACATGTTTGGCCTGCGCTGCCGGAGCCGACATGTCGCCCGCGCCACGCTCGCTCCAGCCATGGCCCGGGCGGTCCAGAAAAATCTGCCGAACCTGCCCTTTCAACCGGTCACGGTATACGGAAAGTGGATCACGTAGGTTTCCACTCGCACCATGTAAAAATACAACGACCTGCGCGGATGCATTGTCGGCGGGAACATCAACATAGTGAACTTTGGCACCGTTCACCGAGACAAACGAGCCAATCGCGGGATAGGCGGCGCGCGTCGCCGATACCTTCGACTGTGTGATGACGAAAAGCCCGACCAGAACGGCACAGACAATGAGCGCGAGGCCGACAAGGATCATTTTAACGACAGCCATGACATCACCCCGCACGCTCGCAATGGGCTAGGGTTCAGACCCATAAATGAGATCGCCATGGTGCGAGTAGATTTTTTCTGACACAAGACGCGAGCCTGCCGGAAACCTTCCGGTTTTCAAAGGCTTGCAACGCCGTATCAGGAGACATATACCGCATCTTCCAGACTTTGAAATGGCCGCATTCTACCGCGAAAACGATCTCGCCCGGGCGCGAAGCCCGCCCTT
>JBCBTO010000104.1:0-6906 GCA_039818625.1 Pseudomonadota bacterium | reverse complement strand
CGCTGGCCCGTCAAGTCCTGAAAGTTGCAGGCCTCGTATATCTTCTGAACCTCATCTTGAATGCGGTTCGCCGTAAGGGCTTCATCGCCAGACAAGGTATCGGCCAAAATCGCCGAACTGTTTTCGATTTGCTCGACACTGTTCAGTATCTGGTTTGTCGCTCTTTCCGTGCCCTGGACCACCGCATCCAGTTCGTCGACAGGGCGGGCGCCTTCTTCGACAAATCCGACCTGCGACAAAGACGCGATTTCGCGTTTCGTTTCGGCAATGGCCACGTAGATCCGGTCGAGTTCCCGCTTCAGCTTCAAAGCTTCCGCAATTTCCGAACCTTGGAGGAAGCCACCTACCCCTGCTTTGCCGGGAACCGGCTCTGGGCAAATGTGAGATTTTAAGACCGCGAGTTCTTCCATGATTTCCGCGTGGCGACTGTCCGTCGGCTGTGCATCACTCGCCCCTTGTGCTGTGCCGCCGCGCTGTAACTTCTCAAATTTATAGAGTTTCGAACCCATGGAACATCAACCCGCCAATTCAACCCGTAACCTCACTATGGTGTGACATCGAAGCGTTAAATGGAGATTAATCATAAAGTGACGCGAGACATGCCACGGGCACCTTGCAAGCCGGGTCAGGTTTGTCGATAACAAGGGATAAGGGTCCCGAAACCATAGATCATGTCCGTCATTGCAATGGTAACGAGACTGTGAAATATTCGTGAATAGGGTAACGTGTTTCCAGGGGCAATTGGTACACGGCTTTGATCTCAATCGGAACGAAACAGTCTGCATATTCGCGCCTGCGCCTCTCGGCTTTTGTGGGTGCGATCATCACCGCGTTCATGGTCGTGTTGGTCGATCAGTCGGCTCAGGCTGGCGAGCGATCGGTTAACGAGAGGCAGCTGCGCCGCGATTTTATGCGGGTTGTCATGTCTGCGGAATTTGGCGGGCACACCAAGTTCGGGCGCTCCGTCAAAAAATATGACAAGACCGTCCGTTTCGCGATCATCAACCATGCGAAGCGGGATCGCCGAGCTGCCGTCCGCGATTTCATCTGGACGCTGCGGGACAAGATCGATGGCCTTGACACCGCCGTGGTTTCACGACCGAGCCGGGCCAATTTCCGCATTCACGTCGTCGACCAGCGCCAGTACGCTTCGGTCATTCGCAATCATGTTTACAAAAGCAAAAGTGTGACTGTGCGCGGCCAGTGTTTCGTCCGCGTCATGCCCGGTCGCGTCGGCATCAGCGAGACTGATGTGGTGATTGTCTCCGATCGTAATGAGAAAATTTTTCAACGCTGCCTCGTGGAAGAAGTCCTGCAAGGACTGGGTCCTCTCGCGGACCGCGGCCATCGTAAATACAGCGTTTTTAACACCGCATCCAAACATACGACCTTCACGCTGCACGACCAGATCCTTTTGAACGCACTTTACGACCGCAGAGTGCGCCCCGGCATGTCAAAGTCGGAAGTCGCGAAAATCTTGCCCGCGGTCATTCGTGATTGCGTGCGCCGCATCGTTGGCGGCAAGCGCGCCTAAAGCGGATATGCTTTTAAAGGCATCCGTGTGAACCGGATGCGTTAACCAGTTTTGCAAGCAAAACGGTAACGTTAACACCGGTTTTCGGCGCTGCCATAAAGCAATCGTCTTTGGAATTTACCTTTGCGGTCGATCTTTCTTTTATGGTCGCAAGACGTAAGGGGCATGCCGCACGGGTTGCGCGGTCAAGATGCGGCTTTTGTTTGAGCGGCATCTTCATTTTCTTGGACGAACAGTGAGTGAGTACGTCTTATGTTCAAAAATTTCCTCAGATTAACGCGTTTGACGATAGCAGGTGCAGTCGCACTTGGCGTCTTCTCTGTCAGCGGCGACGCTTACGCGAATTCTCGCTATGCAGAACCCCCACCGGTGGTTCTTAGCCCCGACTTGACGGAGCCATGGCAGCTTCAACTGACATCGAAGAAGCGCGCGAAAGTCGTGACGCGGTCTTCGAAGTCTTACGCAACATTGCAGAAGAAAAAGCGCAAAGCGGCGAAGAAGGCCGCAAAGCGCAAAAAAAAGCGGCTGTTCCAGACGGCATCGCTCCAGACTGGGTCTGCGCTACGCAGCACGACGCGACGCTCTTCGAGCCGGACCACACAGGTGCGCCGCACGGCACCGCAAAGCCTTGCGCCACAGTTTCTGCCGCAGATTGTTGAGTACAACACGAAGCACGCGCCAGGCACGATCATCGTCGATACGAAAACGAAGTTTCTCTATCTCGTCATGGCAAATGGTGAAGCGCGGCGTTATGGCGTCGGCGTTGGGAAACCGGGTTTTGAATGGGCCGGAACGCACCGTGTGACCCGCAAGGCGGAGTGGCCGTCATGGCGTCCGCCGGAAACGATGATCCGACGCGAGGCTGCCAAAGGTCGTATTCTGCCGCGCTTTATGCCGGGCGGTCCGAAAAACCCAATGGGTGCGCGGGCGCTTTACCTCGGGTCGACGCTTTACCGCATTCACGGCACAAACTCGCCGCATACGATTGGCACGGCCGTGTCGTCAGGCTGTATCCGCATGCGCAATCAGGACGTGGTTGATCTTTACCAGCGCGTTCCGGTCGGCGCGAAAGTGATCGTTATCTAAAACGGTCATTCCGCTTACGGCAGTTTGGCGAATGCCAAACGCCTCCGCGGGGGCGGCGCATAAGCGCCGGGCGGCTGTTCGCCTCCAGAGCGCCTCAATCATAGATTGATACGCTCTGGAACCATCACTTACTCTGCCGCTTCAGCGAGAGATTTCAATCGCTTATCAAGCCCGCGTTCTTTCAAGAGCGCGGGTTCTTTTCCTCCGTAAACCCAGTTCAGAAGTTCCACCGTGTGGAGGATTGGGATGTCGGCCCCGTCCGCTTTCATGCCACCCGCGATCTGGGTGATGCAGCCGATGTTGCCGGTTGCGATGATATCCGGCTTGGTCGACTTAATGTTCTTGATCTTGCGATCGCGGAGTTGACCCGCAATTTCCGGCTGCATGATGTTGTAGGTGCCCGCCGAGCCGCAGCATAAATGGCCTTCCGGCACATCGACGACGCGGAAACCAGCCGCGCGTAGAAGATTTTTCGGCTGCATCGTGATCTTCTGGCCGTGCTGCATGGAACAGGCCGAGTGATAGGCGATCTTGATGTCGGGCGCGACGGCGGGCGTTGGTAAGTCGATGGTCGCGAGATATTCAGTGATGTCCTTTGCGAGTGCTGTGACCCTATTCGCCTTGTCGGCATAGGCCGGATCCTCGCGCAACATATGGCCGTAGTCCTTGATCGTTGTGCCGCAGCCGGATGCCGTGATGATAATTGCATCAAGCCCGTCGCCGTCGATCTCACGCATCCAGGCGTCGATGTTCTGACGCGCGGCGGCAAGTCCCGCCTCTTCTTTTCCCATATGGTGGACGAGCGCACCACAGCATCCCTCCCCTTTCGGCAAGACCACTTCGATGCCGAGACGGTTCAGAAGATCAATCGTTGCATCGTTAATGCCCGGTTGGAGGACGGGCTGGGCACAGCCGGTCAGGATGGCTACGCGGCCTTTCTTGTCAGCCTTGGGCGCAAAAGCCTTGGGCGCCATGGTCGCCGTCTTCGCTGGCAAGCTCGCGGGCGCAAGCTCCAACATCGCGCCGAAGCGATGGAAACCCGGAATAGATTTCATGAGACCGGCGAATGGTTTCCCGAGTTTGGCAAGGTTCGTCGCCAGCCGAAAACGGTCCGGGTATGGCAGGACGGTGGAGAGAATATTGCGCGTCAACCGATCCATGAAGGGACGCTTGTAAGTCTTTTCGATATGCATGCGCGCGTGATCGACGAGATGCATATAATGCACCCCCGACGGGCATGTCGTCATGCAGGACAGGCAGGAGAGACACCGGTCGATGTGTTTCACCGTTTTCTCATCCGCCGGACGGTCGTTTTCCAGCATATCCTTGATGAGGTAGATGCGACCGCGCGGGCTATCGAGTTCATCACCGAGGGTCACATAGGTCGGGCACGTCGCAGTGCAAAAGCCACAATGGACGCAGGTGCGCAGGATTTTTTCCGAATGCGCGACGTGGCTGTCCTGAAGTTGCTCGGGGGTGAAATTGGTTTGCATGTTTGAAAACTCTTATACGCCAGCCGTCATCAGACCGGGATTGAAAACGCCTTCGGGATCGAAGCTTTTCTTGATGCCCGCTGACACTTTGGCGAGCGGCGCGGGCTGTGGCTCAAAGACATCGACCGCGCTTCTGAGCGCCTCCGACCCGCGAACGAGTGTCGCGTAGCCATCGGCTGCGTTCGCAGCGTTGCGGATTGTTTCCGCGCCCGCGTCGTCCGCCTCGTCGACGGCGAGCCAGATGAGGCCGCCTGACCAATCGAAAAAGTGCTTGCAGTCAACCGCCTGTTTCAGCACCTCGACCGTGTTTGGTGCGGAGGTGGGGCGGACTGACAGACGCCAGATTGCCTTATCGCGCGGCTCAGCCAGAAAGTGGACATCGCGCACGTCTTGCCACAGGGTGAGGTGATCGTCGCCATCGAGGCGTTTCACATCCCCAAGAGATTTGAGCCGATCCGTCAGTTCGCGCGCACGGTAATCGACCTGTTCGGCGAAGCCTTCGACGCGAATGATTGTCCGTGGGGTGTCCTCGCCGACAGTACTCGGCAGATGCGCCAGACCTGTCGGCTCAAACGGTGTTCCGGCGGCAGCGCAGAGCGCCTTCACACCGGTCTCGTCGTCGAGCCCTTCGAGCACGAGTGTGCATTGGGCATCCGGCTTTGGCAGGAGTTTGAACGTGACTTCCGTCAGAAGGCCAAGCGTACCCCACGCGCCTGCCTGCAACTTCACGAGATCAAGGCCCGTCACGTTTTTCATCACGCGTCCGCCGTTTTTGATGATCTCGCCTTTGCCGTTCACAAAACGCACACCGATGAGGCTATCGCGGGCGGCACCGCCATAGATGCGGCGTGGGCCGGAGATGTTGCCCGCAGCAATCGCACCAATCGTCGGCTCACCCTCCGTGCCGAGCAGGATCCGGTGATCCATCGGCTCGAAGGTGAACATCTGATTTTCTTTCTCAAGGGCTGCTTGAACCTCGCTAAGCGGCGTCCCGGCTTTCGCGGAGATCACCATTTCGGCGGGCTCATAAAGCGTGATCCCGGAGAGCTCACTCGTTGAGAGCGTCGCTTCTGTCTGGGTCGTCCTGCCAATTGCAGAACGCGTGCCACCGCCCATGATCCGCAAGGGCTTGCCGTCCGCTTTTGCGTCCAAGACGAGCTTTGCGGCCTCATCTTCCGTCTTTGGAGAGAGCAGTGTCACGCGGCAGCCCTCTTGTCTTCGTCACCGCGTGCATCGAGCGGGAACACCTTCGCCGGGTTCATCACCCATTCGGGATCGAAGACCGCGCGCACGGCCATTTGCTGGTCGAGGTCCACCTGGTCGAACTGGTGGAGCATAAGGTCGCGCTTTTCAATGCCGACGCCGTGTTCACCCGTTAGGCAACCACCCACATCGACGCAAAGCTTCAGGATGTCGTCACCCGCAAGCTGCGCCTTCATGCGCTCTTCCGGGTCGTTCACGTTGTGCAGGATCAGCGGATGCATGTTGCCGTCGCCCGCGTGGAAGACGTTCGCAACACGCAGGCCGTAATGTTCGATGATGTCTTCGGTTTTCTTCAAGACATGATCGAGCTTGGAGAGCGGAACCGTGCCGTCCATGCATATGTAATCCGCGACGCGCCCGGTTGCGCCGAACGCGGACTTGCGGCCTTTCCAGATGGCGGCCGCTTCCATGGCCGATTGGCTTTCCTTGATCGTCGCGACGTCGTGCTTTTTCGCGATTTCGATGATCTTCGCGAGCATTGCGTCCATCTCATCTTCGGAGCCTTCGACCTCGACGATGAGGAGCGCTTCTACATCGAGCGGATATCCGGCCTGCGCGAATTCCTCACAAATGTGGATCGCTTCCTTGTCCATGTATTCAATCGCGACCGGGACGATGCCCGCCCCGATTATGTCAGACACGCAGGCGCCTGCGACCGACCCGTCGTTGAAGCCGAAGAGCACGGGCCGCGCCCCTTCGGCCTTGTGAAGGATGCGCACGGTTGCTTCCGTTACAATGCCAAGCTGGCCTTCCGAGCCGCACAAGAGACCGAGGAGATCATAGCCCGGTGCATCCAGCGCTTCGCCGCCGATGTCAACAATTGTGCCGTCGAGCATGACGAGTTTCACGCCGAGGAGGTTGTTGGTCGTCACGCCATATTTCAGGCAGTGCGCGCCGCCCGAATTCATGCCGATGTTACCCGCAATCGTGCAGGCGAGCTGCGATGACGGGTCAGGTGCATAGAAGAAGCCTTCCGGCCCAACTTCATCCGAGACGCGCAGATTGGTGATGCCAGTCTGGACGCGGGCCGTGCGGTTTTCATAGTCAACCGAGAGCACTTTGCTCATCTTGGACACGCCGATGACAACGGCATCTTCTTGCGGGATCGCACCGCCCGCAAGCGATGTGCCCGCGCCGCGCGGGACGACCGGAACACCGTTTTCAGCGCAATACTTGAGGACAGCAGCAACCTGTTCGGTTGTTTCCGGCAGAACGACAGCCAGTGGCACGCGCCGATAAGCGGTGAAGGCATCCGTTTCGTAGGGGACCAATTCGCGCTCATCGGTGATCAGGCAATCGGCTGGTACACTTTCGGACAAGGCCCGCACGATCTCTGATTTACGCTGCAAGATCGAAGGATCCGGCTTCGGTATTTCAATCTCCGACATCAACTTTCCTTCCGCAAAGTTTTCACATTCGCCAGACCAAATGACGCAATCACGTTTATGTGATGAGACGTTACGTCACTCTTCAAAGCTGTCTCGCGAAAGGCTTTGTTATCCCTTGATATACCGCACTTTAGCCAAATTG
>JBCBTO010000103.1:0-6934 GCA_039818625.1 Pseudomonadota bacterium | reverse complement strand
CGTTGAAACGGAAAAACCACGGCGGGTGATCTCGTTCACGAGTTCGCAGACCAGAGTCGTTTTGCCGGAGTTTTTCCAGCCCGTGACGCCAAAAACACGCTGCTTCGTCATGCTTCAACGCTTTCAAAAAGTGTTTGCGCGCGGGCAAAGTCATCGGGCGTGTTCACGTTAAAGAACGGATCGAGCCGCTCGGTCCCAACAGTCACGTCGTCGAAGTCAGCCGTCGTCCAGCGGTGACGATCTACCCAAGCGAGCACCTTTCGTTCTTCTGATGACGTCAGCCACTCTTCAAGATCTTCAGCAAGGTCAACCGGCCACAATCCGAAAACGGGATGTCGCCGACCGTCTGACTGGGCGAGCACAATCTGATCCGTCTGGTCCTGGGCAGCAAGAAGCCGATCAGCCAGTGTTTCCGGAAAGAACGGCGTATCTGCAGCAGCCGTTACAACAAAATGCGGTGGGCGCGGATGACCTTGGGCGTATTGCATCCCCGCAAGAACGCCGGCAAGTGGCCCTGCAAAGCCTGAAATTGTATCTGGTACGATCGGAGCATCAAACCTGGAAAAGCGCGACGGGTCACCATTGGCGTTTATGATCGCACTGCCCGTCATGCGCCGAAGCCGCTCAAGACTATGCTGCATAAGCGGTTTGTCGCCGAGCGGCATCAAACCCTTGTCTCCCCCGCCCATGCGCCGTGACAATCCTCCGGCGAGGAGAACGCCGAGAAGTCCCTCTCGATGTGTCGTCATTCGGCGGCCTCCGACACTGACCCTTTGCGCCGGTGTTTGATATCCTCGTCTTCGAGCGCGTCCACGTCTGCGTCAAAGATGATCCGTTCGTCGCCCGAAAGCGCGACGAAACGTTTTCCACGCGCTCGCCCGATCAATGTGAGGCCCGCTTGCCGGGCGAGATCAACACCCCAGGCGGTGAAACCGGATCGGGACACGAGGATCGGAATACCCATTTTGACTGTCTTGATCACCATTTCAGACGTCAGCCGTCCCGTCGTGTAGAAAATCTTGGTCGATGGATCGACGCCATTTTGATGCAAAAAACCGGCGATCTTGTCGACCGCGTTATGCCGCCCGACGTCTTCCATATAAACGAGCGGCTTGTCCTCCTCGCACAACACGCAACCGTGGATCGCGCCCGCCGACAAATAAAGCGACGGAGTCGTGTTGATCGTCTTCGTCAGTGAAGCGAGCCAGCTCGTTTTGATGACGGCCCCTTGCGGAAATGAAAAATCCTCAAGCGTTTCCATGAGATCGCCGAAGACCGTGCCCTGTGCGCAGCCGGATGTGCGCACCTTCTTCTTGAGTTTGTCTTCGTAATTCGTCTCGCGTTCCGTTCGCACCACGACAACGCCGAGGTCATCGTCAAAATCGACGGCGGTGATGACGTCATCCGCGTGCAGCATATTTTGATTGAGAAGATAGCCGATCGCGAGAAGGTCCGGATGATCGCCGATGGTCATCATCGTGACGATTTCCTGGCGGTTGAGGTAGAGCGTCAGGGGTCGTTCGGTGACAACGGTTGTTTCAACCGGCGTACCTGTGTGGTCGATGCCCGACACACTTGTCGACAGGCCCGCAGCGTCCGGAATTGGTTTTATGATGTACTCACCCATAAGATCAGAATAATCACGTATTCTCGCTCTAGGCAATCGCGTGCCCGCTCTTGGCATGGGCGCTTTCCAGTTTTCTGACATGAAAGCTCACCATCAGTGCTACAGCGCTTGCGACAAACATGACGATGACCATGGGCCAGACGGAAAGATCCCGGTCGATCCATTCTTCTGTAAGCGTCGCTGCGACGGCTGCGCCTCCAATTTGCGCAAAGCCGATGAGGCCCTCCGAATCACCCGCAAGGTCCGGCCTGATGCTGATAGCACCGGCAATGGTCGACGGCAGCGTCATGCCGTTTGCGACAGATGTGAGCAGCATCGGAAGAAACAGGCTGAATGGATGACTAAGGCCGACCGCAAAGAGGGCGGCAACCACGAGGACGCCAACAAGGTTGAGAACGCATCCGCTGATGATCATCCACACAACGCCGACGCGTTCAGAAAACCGTCCCGATAAGAAATTGCCGACGCTGTATCCGACCGCCACCAGAATGAAATAGCTGCCATATCCGATGGGACTCAAATCCAAAACGGCGCTTGAGACCAGGGGCGCACCGCCCATGAAGGTAAAGTAGACCGCTGACGAAAACGCGTTGGTGGCCGTGAAGGCAACGAAGCGTTTGTCGGAGATCAGATGCGCATAATGTCGTGCCAGTGTCTTCGCCGTCGTGCGCTGTCCGAGATAAGGGTTGGTTTCATAAAGATCTTTTAAGGCCACAAGAAAGACCGCGAATGTGAACAGGAGCATGAAAACGGAACTCCCCCACCACGCGATATATTCCTGAAGCGCCCCTCCGATGAGGGGAACAATCATCGGGGCAACAGCCATCGACATCGTGACATAGCCGATCATGCTCGCCGCGCGTTCCCGTTCGAAGAGATCGCGCACAATGGTGCGGGCAAGCACAATTCCCGCGCAAGCCCCGATGCCTTGAACGATCCTGCCGAGGATGAAGACTTCAATGGTGGATGCACTGATGCACATCATACTTCCAAGAAGCGACAGAAGCATTCCGTAAAGCACGACCGGGCGGCGCCCGAAAAAGTCCGAAAGCGGCCCAATGATGAGTTGTGCAACGGCAATGGCGACCAGAAATAGCGAAAGCGTCAATTGCACCGTGCCGTAGTCAGTTTCGAACACGGCGACAAATGCGGGCATCGATGGAGCGATGATGTTGATTCCGGCAGGCGCGACCATGGAAATCGCGACAAGTGTATAAAGCGATGGTTTTCGCGCGAGCGATGAATGCGTATCGGATGGGGAGGGCACGGGGTTTGCCAGCCTTTGAATGGGATCACCCCTTATGTAGGTTTTATGGTGCTGACGTCAGCCCATTGCCTTCATAAAGCGGAAAGCCCGGCGACGCCGGGCTTCCTTCGCATCAAAATTTTTAGCCGCTGATTGCCGCTATTTCGTAACTTTGCGGGTGTGATTGACAGCTTCGAGTCTGCCATTTGTGAAGAGGGACCAGAACACTTTGGAGCGTTCAGTGGCGCCGCGACGCAGGTAATATTCTGTGCTCAATCCTTTTTTCGTGTTCATGACTGTTCCTTTCCATGAAATGCCCCTTTGGCGATGATTGGAAGATACGTATTTGCAATCCATCTGACAAACGGGTAATTTGCGCTGATGACTTAAAAAAATTTGAAGTGACAATGGTCGACCGTCTGCCCCCTTTGAACGCGCTGAAAGCCTTTGAGGCGACCGCGAGAAACCTGAGTTTTTCGGCGGCCGCAGAGGAATTACACGTCACACCATCGGCGTTATCGTATCAGGTGCGGCAGTTGGAAGAACATCTCGGACAAAAGCTTTTTGTGCGGTTGAACAGAGCCATTGAACTCACCGATGCGGGCAGGCAGCTTTACCCGGGCATCCATACCGGTCTTCTCGCGATGGCAGAAGCGGTGTCGAGCCTCAAGGCGGAAACACCGGATGACGTGTTAATCGTGTCCACGGGGCCTGCTTTTGCAGCAAAGTGGCTCGCGCCTCGCATGTATCGCTTCATCGAGAAACATCCTGACATCGAGTTGCAGATCGCAGCGAGCCTCAAACTCGTGGATTTTGTGCAGGAAGACCCGGATGTGGCGATCCGTTTTGGTTACGGGGATTATCCCGATCTTCATGTCGAGCCGATTTTTGACGAGGCGGTGACCCCCATGTGTGCGCCCGAGATCATCGACCGGGGATTGAAAGAGCCAGCCGACCTCGCAAAATTCACGTTGCTCCATGACGATTCAATGAAGCATATTGAACAGACGCCGGGATGGCCTGAATGGCTGCGCAGGGCGAATGTGACCAATGTGGACGGCACGCGGGGTGTGAAATTCAACTACGCTGACCACTGCATCGATGCGGCAGTCGAAGGGGCGGGTGTCGCACTCGGCCGGTCGTCTCTTGCCACACGCGAACTCCGGCTTGGGCGTCTCATCGCACCGTTTGACATTGACATTACGACACCGGCGGCTTTCTGGTTTGTCTGTGAGCGAAAGGACCTGGAGCGCGAAAAGGTGAGCAAGTTCCGCGATTGGCTGTTTTGCGAAGCAAACGAAGACAAGACGGCCACGAACTGAGCGGCGAGAGCCTAGGACGTCATTTGCTTATGCTGCTGTTCCCGATAGAGCGTGTAAAGCCCACTGCCCACAACAATTGCACTTCCAAGGATGGTGATCCAGTCGATCGGGTCATTGAAGAAAATCACTCCAACAAGCAGCGCCCAGACGAGACCCGTATAACGAAACGGGGCAATGGCCGCGATGTCGCCGATGCGGGCGGCGGCGATGATGAAATAGTAGCCAACGATAAATATACAGGCTGACGCGACAAGCAGCGACAGGATTGGCATGGGCACGGGTTCAAGCGCGCCGGTCAAAACGGCCACTAGCCCTGCGCTGACTGTAATGAAGACGGAAGACATCAAGGTCAGCGTCAAAGAGGCGACATTCTTCGGGGTGCTGCGCGTGATGAGATCGCGTGCGGCGACGAAGAAAACGCAGACAACGATGTAAAGAGAGGCGTTGCTAAAGCCTTCAAAGCCGGGCCTAACAATGATGAGAACGCCAACAAAGCCCGTGAGAATCGCAGTCCACCTGCGCCAGCCGACAGGTTCGCTAAGAAAAATCGCAGCACCCAATGTGACGGCGAGGGGGAGAGAGGAAAGGATCGCGATCGCATTCCCAATCGGCATGTGCTTGAGGCCCATTAGGAAGGTAAATGTGGCGCCCACCTCCATCACTCCGCGAAGCCATAGAGTGGGGTGCGTCACGGACCTTTGGAACCGCAAAACACCCGCATAATACGCCATCACGCCGATCAGGGTTGTCGCGATGAGGCCGCGCAGAAATATGACCTCAAACAAGGGCAGGGATGTGCTGATCCATTTGATGATCGCGTCGTTGAAGGTGAAGCCCGCCATGGCGAGAACCATGAAGGCGCTGCCTTTCTGATTGGCAGTCCGCATTGCTTTTCGCGTGTTGGTAGAGCCGGAAGCGGTCAGCCGCCGGTCATGCTCATGTGGCGTCCGACGGACGGTTTCTTATGTCGGCGGTCGATGATGAAATCATGACCCTTCGGTTTGCGTGAAATTGCCTCGTCAATCGCCTGATACAGAAGCGTATCATCGTTGGACTGGCGCATGGGTGCGCGCAGGTCCGCGGCATCCTCCTGGCCGAGACACATGTAAAGCGTACCGGTGCAGGTGACCCGCACCCGATTGCAGCTTTCGCAGAAATTATGGGTCATTGGAGTGATGAACCCGAGGCGGCCGCCCGTTTCCTCGACGGACACATAGCGCGCAGGCCCGCCGGTTTTATAGGGAATATCGGTGAGCGTGAAAATCTCGGAAAGATCGGCGCGCACCTTTGAAAGCGGCAAATACTGATCGGTACGATCCTCATCGATTTCGCCAAGTGGCATTGTTTCAATGAGCGTGAGATCATGACCGTCGCCATGGGCCCAGCGCAGCATCTCGACGATTTCGTGGTCATTGACGCCCTTGAGCGCCACCGCATTGATTTTAACGGCGAGCCCGGCCTTTTTGGCCGCTGCAATACCCTCCATCACCTGTTCGAGTTTGCCCCAGCGCGTCACCTTTTCAAACCGTTCCGAGTTGAGTGTGTCGAGCGACACATTCACCCGCTTTATGCCGAGATCAGCCATTTCAGAGGCATATTTTGGCAATTGTGACCCGTTTGTGGTGAGCGTCAGTTCTTCAAGGTCGCCGGTGTCGAGATGGCGCGATAGGGCACGGATTAGTGTCATGATGCCCTTGCGCACCAACGGCTCGCCGCCAGTCAGTCGGAGCTTTTTGACGCCCTTGTCGATGAAAGCCGTGCACAACCGGTCGAGTTCTTCGAGCGACAGCACTTCCCGCTTCGGCAAGAACGTCATGTTTTCCGCCATGCAATACGTGCAGCGAAAATCGCAGCGGTCGGTGACCGAAACCCGAAGATACGTAATGGGGCGCTTATAGGGATCGATCAGCGGCGGTGTATCCGGAGCAACGGTGCGGTCACCCAAAGATGAGCCTGATGGCATCTCGCCTTTGAAAAGTGGGCGTTTGTCCCGGGAAATGATTGTAGGCATCGCGGCATCCTCAACGTTTCTGGCTATGGCGATAGCCCGCGTTTCATAAATCTATCGATCGAGCGGAAGTCTTTCAAGCATCTGGGAGAAAACGTACGACATTGGCACAAGATGTCGCATCAAGCGCGGATTGGGCTATTGGGTTGGTTGGATTGGAGGCCTCGCCCGGAATCGAACCGGGGTACGCGGATTTGCAATCCGCTGCGTCACCACTCCGCCACGAGGCCTCGGAAATCGCGTCCTACGTGAATGCATTGATTTTCGCAAGCCTTTCGCACTGAAAATCATCATGAAAACACGACCTTGAAAACGCGATGTGCCCCCGATCCGGGCACAAACGCAAACAAACTCCCGCGAAGAGGCGGCGTTTTACCGTTGTCACCATGTTCAACAGACAGGGTGTCGGTCATATGCCATCGCGCAAAATCGCGAAAATCCAGGAAGCTCTGCTCGCGAGGGGATTTCAAGCGGGCCCGGTCGACGGCCTTTGGGGGCCGATCACATCTGCAGCACTGGCCTCATTCAATGATATCGCGCTCGGCCTCGACAGCGCTTATCCCGTACCGCTTTCTGATGCCGCCCTCTTCGAAGACCGCATAACGCCGCCCCATCTTCAAGATCACACGGGATCGCGCCCGTCATGGCTCGCAATCGCTTACACCTATCTCGGCTTGCGTGAATACAAAGGAAGCCGCCACAACCCGAAGATCCTCGAATGGTGGCGTAAG
>JBCBTO010000102.1:0-6949 GCA_039818625.1 Pseudomonadota bacterium | reverse complement strand
GGTCGGACAAACGCGTCTCTGCAAAACCACAAACCAAGGGCGAGACCGGTCCACTCTGCGATAAAGGAAGCCCAGGCTACGCCCGCGACACCCATGTCCAGACCAAGCACCAAAACAAAATTCAACAGCATGTTCAGCCCGTTCATCCAAATCTGAAGAACGAGGACTGCCTTGGTGCGCTCGGCCGCAATGAGCCAACCCGTGATGCCGAACAAGGCAATCGCTGCCGGTGCGGACCAAATGCGAATGTTCATGTAAACAAGAGCTGAGGCCTGAACCTCAGGGGAGGCTTGCGATACCTGGAAAGCGACGGGAAACAACACCGACTGCAAGGCGATGATCAGGACACCGGCCCCGAAGCCGATCAACAAGGCGCGTGAAAGAAGGGCATCTGCTTCGCCCTGGTCTTTTGCGCCAAGCGCCTGACTTGTCAGGCCAGTGATCCCCATGCGTAGAAATCCGAAGAGCCAATAAAAGGCCGAGAGTATGACGGCCCCAATGGCAACCGCGCCAATCGGCACCGGGTCGCCCATTTGGCCAACAACCGCTGTGTCCACCAACCCAAGCAACGGCACTGTCGCATTCGAGATCACGATGGGCAGCGCGATGCTCAGGACCCGCCGATGCGTAATCTCGCGCTCCGCGTTCACGCGGTGGCGGGCATCAGGAAATGCCCAGTCCCCTGCGCAAAGGGCTTCGTTCTATGGTCCTGCCAGGCTTCCACATGAACAGAGGCATACCGCCGGCCTGATCGGTTCACCCGTGCACGCGCATAGGCATCACGGGGCAAGCCTGAGCGGAGGTAATCGATGGTAAAATCGATCGTTTTGGGCATGCGCGGCATGGTCTCAGTCGTCAGGCTATCTGCATCGAGCCGACCGCTTTCCACCTCTTCCCAGAGGAGTTGCCACCCCAACTCGATCAGCGCCGCCGTTTCAAGGAAGGCAGCGGTCACGCCGCCATGAAGGGCTGGCAGGGCCGGGTTGCCGATCAATGCGTTGTGAAACTTCAGAACCGAGGTCAATTCGTCCCCGTGGCGTTCGAAACTGATCTGCAGGAACTGGGCATAGGGAATGCCCTCGACGAGGGCGCGCAGGGCCGCATCTCGCCTGTGTTTCACAACCTGAACCGGTTCAGGGGCTTTGCGGCTCATTTCTTGACCCCTTGCACAGTAAACGCTCCGGTGGCCGTTGCGACCGGGTCGGACGGGTCGCCGTCATGTGCCTTGGCGCGGACAAAAGCCACGCTGCGGGTGACGTGATAGCACTCCGCCGTCGTCGTGATGGTGTTCCCGGGTGTCGCGGCGCGCATGTAGTCAATGCGCAAGTCCAGTGTGGCCGTCATCGACGGACCGCTCGGATGCGCCATCACCGCTGTCCCGCCGCATGTGTCCATCAATGCGGAAACTGCGCCTCCGTGGATCACACCCGTCGCCGGATCCCCGATCAGGTTCTCGACGTAGGGCATCGACAGTGTGGCAATGCCGTCGCCAACGTCGTCAACACGCATGGCCAGCGCCTTGCAGTGTGGCAGCGCTTCGATGAACTTGCGTGCGAGGTCACGTCTGGAGGGCGGCTCAGTCGTCATGGGTTCCTTCTTTCCCACTCAGTCGCCCCATGCAAGATGATTGATCCCGTGTCCCGCAATGACTAGGATCCGAGCAGGGAGGATCGCATGAGCGAGGAGCGTTTGACGTTCAAAGAGATGTGTGCACGTTTCGACGTGACGCCTCGCACATTGCGTTACTACGAATATATCGAGCTTCTCTTTCCTGAGAAAGACGGTCGTTCCAGGTATTATCGTCCGAGCGAAATAGCCCGTATGACGCTCATTCTGCGGGGGCGACGCTGGGGGTTCTCACTCGAAGAAATTCGGCAGTGGCTGGAAATCTACGAAAAAGAAGGAACCGAACCACAGTATCGGGAATTTCTGCGTCTGGCCGATCGTCAGTTAAAAGCACTGACGGACGAACAGGCGAAACTGGAAGACACGATCAAGGACCTTTCGAAGGTTCGTGACGGAGTCGCACAGGACCTCGACAAGTCCTGACTCAGGCGCTTTCTGCGTTTTGACCGAACAGTAAAATTATCCGTGACGTTGCGTAGCGATACTCAAAGTTGCGTTCAAAGCGCTTTGACGCGGCGTTACGTTAACGTAAACGTAAGTTGACGTTGAACGAACTCTTTGGTGGCCTCATGTACGCCCGGCTTGATGAAACGGAGCATTTCCACATGACCGAGACGTATATGACAATACGTGAGATGTGCGATGCGTTCGATGTAACGCCGCGCACCTTGCGATTTTACGAAGCCAAGGAACTTCTGGCCCCGGAACGCCGTGGCACGAAGCGTTTGTTCACCCGGCGCGACCGCGCGCGCCTGAAGCTGATCCTCAAAGGCAAGCGCTTTGGATTCAGCCTGGAAGATATCCGGCAACTTTTGGACCTTTACGACCCAAATCAGGAAAACCGTCCGCAGATGAAGCGTGCTTATGAATTGGGCTTAGAACGCCTGGTGGATCTGGAAGCGCGGCGGAATGAACTGGAAGAGATCATAACTGACCTGAAGGCCAATCTTGAATGGGGCGCCAAATTGCTGGCCGACCCTCAAGAGACGGCGGCCGAGTAAGACAACCCAACGGGAGAGACCCATGCCCACCTACACGCCTCCAACCAAAGATCAGCAATTCCTGCTGCACGATGTGTTCAAGATCAGCGAAAGCGATATTCCCGGTTACGATGAACTGGACCGCGACTTCACAGCAGCGATTCTGGAAGAAGCTGGGAAGATCGCCGCAAACGTTTTGCAGCCGTTGAATGCAGTGGGCGACAGCGAAGGGTGCACACTCGAAAATGGTGTGGTGCGCACCCCGACAGGGTTCAAAGCGGCATGGGATGAGATGGCACAAGGCGGCTGGATGGGTCTCGACGCCGCGCCCGACCACGGCGGGCAGGGCATGCCCTACCTCATCAATACCGCAACAGGAGAGCTCTTCTCCTCAGCCAACATGGCGTTCCAGATGTATGTCGGGCTTTCGCATGGCGCAGCATCTGCGCTGGCTGTTCACGGCTCCGATGAGCAGAAGCAGACCTATCTGCCGCCGATCTACGAAGGCCGCTGGTCCGGCACGATGAACCTGACCGAGCCGCATTGCGGAACAGACCTGGGACTGATGCGTACGAAAGCCGAACCGCAGGGCGATGGCAGCTACAAGATCACCGGTCAGAAAATCTGGATCTCGGGCGGTGAGAACGATCTGGTCGAAAACATCGTCCACCTCGTCCTTGCCAAGACACCGGATGCACCCGACGGGATCAAAGGTGTGAGCCTCTTTGTCGTGCCAAAGTTTTTGGTCAAGGAAGATGGTTCGCTCGGCGAACGCAACAGCCTTTCTTGCGGTGGTCTCGAAGAAAAGATGGGTATCCACGGAAACGCCACCTGCGTGATGAACTACGATGGTGCAACCGGCTGGCTGGTCGGGGATCTCCACAAGGGTATGCGCGCCATGTTCACAATGATGAACGAAGCGCGTCTTTCCGTTGCACTCCAGGGCTATACCCAGGGTGAAGTCGCTTACCAGAATGCGCTCGGTTTTGCGAAAGACCGGTTGCAGGGCCGCGATGTGACGGGTGTGAAGAACCCGGACGGACCGGCAGATCCGATCATCGTTCACCCGGACGTGCGCCGGAACCTGATGGATCAGAAGTCGATGACAGAAGGCGGTCGTGCGCTGGTGTACTGGGGCGCACAGATGATTGATCGCGCGCATCGCATGCAGGACGCTGACGCCGATGCAATGGTCTCGCTGTTGATCCCGGTCATGAAGGGGTTCCTGACAGACAAGGGTTTTGAAACGACGGTCCTTGCCCAGCAGACACTTGGCGGCTCCGGCTTCACCAGGGAATGGGGCCTTGAACAGTTCGTGCGCGATGCCCGGATCGCAATGATCTACGAAGGCACCAACGGCATTCAGTCGCTCGACCTTGTCGGCCGCAAGTTGCCTGCCAATGGCGGCAAGGCGATTATGGCATTCTTCGAGATGGTGAAGTCGTTCATTAAAGAAAACGAAGGCAATGAAGCCCTGAAAGCTGGCTTCCTCGATCCGCTCAAAGCAGCGTCAAAGGACCTTCAGGCCGCGGGTATGTACTTCATGCAGGAAGGCATGAAGAACCCGCTCAACGCTTTGTCGGGCAGCTACGATTTCATGCATCTCTTCGGTCATACGGTTGTTGGATTGATGTGGGCCGAAATGGCAAAGGCAGCAATGGAAGCGCTCGAAAACGGCGCGAGCGACAAAGACTTTTACGAGTCCAAGATTGCAACGGGTCGCTACTACATGGCACGACAACTGCCGATGACCGGTACGCATCTGGCGCGTATCCAGTCTGGCGCCGAACCTGTGATGGCGCTCGACGCGGCAAACTTCTAAGGTCGGAGCCAAAGCTCAAAGGGAAACCCATGCCAAAACGCCTTCGTCTGACCCGCCGGTTCCCTGTGGCCATGACAGAAGACGGCTATCGCCGCCTGAAATCATTCGCAGCAGAGGCGGGTTTGGACGAAGGTGAGGCTTTGTCATTCCTGTTCGAGAACTTCAACTCTGTCATGAACCACGACAACCTCGCGACGCGCCTCCGGCTCTTCAACTCCGAATTGGATGCGCGCAAACGGTAATGCTGAGAATGCGTATTTTTAAAGAGATGAAGATGCCTGCCCCACAGGGGTTCAAACGTGACATGCGGGGCAGGACTTCACCTCTTGCGGCCATCGGCTCGCCAGCCTGTACCGCGCCAATTTGATGACAGTTCAAGGTTAACGCGCCCCTAACTTCATCTCTTGAAAAATACGCATAGCCCAACGGATGCGGATAACGGGGCGCTGGAGGAGAAGATGACACTCAAATTGCATTGCTTCGGCGAAAGCGGTCACAGCTACAAGGCAGCGCTTGCGCTTGAACTTGGCCCACTCGACTGGGAGCCGGTTCATGTCGATTTTTTCAACGGGGTGGCTCGGACGCCGGAATACCGCGGTTCGGTGAATGAAATGGGCGAGGCGCCGGTGCTGATCGATGGCGATCTGACGCTTTCGCAGTCGGGTGTGATCCAACAGTACCTGACCGAAAAGACCGGCAAATTTGGCGGCGAGAGTGCAGAGGAAAACCGCGAGATCCTGCGCTGGATCCTTTGGGACAATCACAAGCTGTCCAGCAATTCCGGCGTGCTTCGTTTCATGATGAATTTCCTGTCGCCCGAGCATCGGTCTGACGATGTGATCGCGTTTCTCAAAGGGCGCCAGACGTCCGCACTCGAGATCCTCGACGGTCATCTGACGCAGCGTGACTGGATGGTCGGACGTAGCGTCACGAATGCGGATCTGACCTGCTGTGGCTACCTTTTTTACAAAGAACCATTCGGGTTTTCGCGAGATGACTGGCCCGCCATCAACCGATGGCTGGATCGGATCGCGAACTTGCCCGGTTGGCAACACCCATATGACCTGATGCGCCCTGCGTATCCGGACAAGGCCTGAACCAAGGAGACTTTCCATGCGTGATGCTTACATCTTTGATGCCGTCCGTTCGCCGCGGGGCAAGGGCCGCGCCGATGGCAGCTTGCATGAGGTGACGCCGGTCAAGCTGTCAGCCGATATGCTGAACGCATTGAAAGACCGGAACGGTCTCAAAGGTGATGAGGTCGAAGATGTCATCTGGGGCAACGCAACGCAGGTCAAAGAGCAGGGCGGTTGCCTCGCACGGACGGCCGTGCTTGCCTCTGATTTGCATGAACGCGTGCCGGGGCTCTCGATCAATCGGTTCTGTGCGTCTGGCATGGAAGCTGTCAGCTTGGCCGCCAACCAGGTCAAAGGCGGCGCCGGCGAGGCCTATGTCGCTGGCGGTGTCGAGTGCATGAGCCGTGTGCCCATGGGCAGCGACGGCGCCGCGATTGCAGCGGACCCGTCGGTGGCCATGAAGACCTATTTCGTCCCGCAGGGGATCAGTGCCGATATCATCGCAACGGAATACGGCATCTCGCGCGACGACGCGGATGCATTTGCGATGGAAAGCCAAGCACGCGCTGCGGCCGCCTGGAGCGATGGGCGGTTCAAGACATCGGTTGTTGAGATCAAGGACCAGAACGGTCTTCCGATCCTTGCCACCGATGAATACATGCGCCCCGGAACAGATATGCAGGCGCTCGGCAGCCTGAAGCCTGCGTTCAAGGATCAGGGTGAGGTCATGCCCGGTTTCGATGCCGTCGCGAAACTCAAATACCCGATCTGGAACGCATCAACCATATCCATCATGCCGGGAATTCATCCGGTATCGTTGACGGGTCCGCCGCTGTCCTGATTGGTTCAAAAGAGTTTGGGGAGGCGGCTGGATTGAAACCGCGTGCACGGATCAAGGCAACCGCCAAGATCGGTACGGATCCGACGATCATGTTGACGGGCCCGGTTCCTGCAACCGAGAAAATTCTCTCTGACAGCGGCATGGCGATTTCCGACATCGATCTTTTTGAAGTCAATGAAGCGTTTTCGTCAGTGGTTTTGCGGTTCATGCAGGCCTTCAATGTCGACCATGGCAAGCTCAATGTGAACGGTGGGGCGATTGCAATGGGCCACCCCTTGGGTGCGTCGGGGGCCATAATCATCGGCATCCTGCTGGACGAAATGGAGCGCCAGGACAAGGAAACCGGTCTGGCCACGCTCTGCGTTGCCAGCGGTATGGGCGCGGCGACCATCATAGAACGCGTGTAAAGAAACTCTTTGACGATGGTGGAACTTTCACTAGACTCTTCCCAGCCTGTTGAGCGGCGGGCGAACCACGTTGTGCATTTCGCACTGCGAAGGAGGCTGCTTGATAGACGACAGGCTAAATCTGTTTTTCGATGGCTTGATGTCCGCCTTTTTGGGCGAACGATCCGAGGAGTTTCAGAGCTATTTCGTTTTCCCGG
>JBCBTO010000101.1:0-6999 GCA_039818625.1 Pseudomonadota bacterium | reverse complement strand
CTGATGGACGCCGAGGAACTTGACTGGCTCAACGCCTATCACGCCGAAGTCTTCGAAAAACTGGCATCGCGCCTCACCGGTGAGGATCTGGCCTGGCTCAAGGCGGCAACGGCTCCGATTGCGCATTGACGTGCCGCTAAACCAGCACCTGCCGCATCACCACGAGCACGCCGAGCCCGATCAACAGGGTCACCGTGAGTGAGAAGCGCATCCCCACCACAACGGCAACGCCGAAGGCCACGCGTTCGGCAAGACCGCCCTCGATGACGGGCTGCAAGACAATGGTGGTGATAACGGCGGCGGGTACGGCATCAAGCGCAGCACGCACACGCGGATGAAGCGCCCCGAAACGTGATACGATCACATGGCCCGAACACCGCGTGAGATATGTCACGACTGTAAGGGCAAGGATGAGCCATATGCTTTCCATCAGGCGTCATCCGCATCGGGAGCGACCCCGAGAAATGCGCCCATCAAAATCCCCGCAAGGGAGCCGATTGTGATGTGCCACGGTGAACCGAGGGTCTGCAACGCGGCAAAGCCAGCGCCGGCGGCAACGAGCACCACAACGAGCCAGTTCGCCCGCTTGCGAAACCCGAGAAGCAAGACCATGAAGTAAATCGGAAGGACGAAATCGAGCCCGAAAGCCTCAGGGTTCTCAATGAAATTGCCAAAGGCAAGCCCCACCATGCTGGCACCGACCCAAACTGGATAAAGCGCGACGGCGAGACCAAACCAATAAGACGGCGTCAACCCTGGATCAGCCGCATTACCCTGCCCGTCCTCGTGGCGTTTCTCGCTCAGCGCAAAAACAGGATCAGCCATGAAGAAGAACGCAGCAAACTTCTGAAACGGTGTGAACTGCGTGAGCTTCCGGCTTAAAGATGCGCCGTAGAGGACATGGCGAAAGTTAACGGCAAGCACAATCAGCACGATCGTCGCGAACGGCAGCGGATCGCTCCAGAACTGAAGCGCCATGAACTGGCTTGCGCCTGCAAAAACCCCGGCAGTCAGCAACGTACCTTCTAGAAAGCTGAGCCCTTTTTCGCTCGCAACCGCCCCATAAACGAGGCCGAACGTGCCCGCCGCCAGACCAATGGGAAGACTGTCGCGAAATCCGCGCCAGAATTCAGCCGTGTTCGGCATCCTCGCCTCCTAATAAACCACACTGTGCTTTAACGGCTGAGGATGGTCATGTCGCTTTCATTTTATTGATGAATGGATCAAGAAATGAGATCGAACCAACCGTCTTCGTCGACGGTCTCTATCCCGAGATCATTTGCCTTCTTAAGCTTCGATCCTGCGCCGGGTCCGGCCACCAGAAGATCGGTCTTTTTGGAAACCGAACCGGCCACCTTCGCGCCGAGCCGCTCAGCCATGGCTTTCGCCTCGTCACGTGTCATCTTTTCAAGTGAACCGGTGAAAACCACGGTCTTTCCTGCAACCGGCGACGTCTCATCGGCGGCTTCCGGCGGCGTCGGTGTCACCTCGGTAAGAAGCGCATCAATGACTGAAACATTGTGCGGCTCACCGAAGAACGCGACAAGCGCGTCGGCAACCGTTTCACCGATGCCATCGATGTTGACGAGATCGGCGTAAGCCTCACTCTCGCGCTCATGGGCGGCAAGTGCAGCATCTCTCAGCGCCTCAAACGATCCATAGGAGCGCGCCAGCACCTTCGCCGTGGTGTCGCCAATATGGCGAATGCCGAGCGCGAAAATGAAGCGATGCAGATCAACCACGCGTTTCTCGTCAATTGCGGCAAAGAGGTTCTTCACGGACGTCTCACCAAACCCTTCCTTGTCCTTGAGACGCTTCAAGGAGCGTTTGTCGCGCGATTCGAGCGTGAAGATGTCAGCGGCATTCATGACCCGGCCTTCTTCGTAGAAAGCCTCGATCTGCTTGGCGCCAAGCCCTTCGATGTCGAGAGCATTGCGCGAAACGAAATGCTTGAGCTTTTCAACCGCCTGCGCCGGACAGATCATGCCACCGGTGCATCGCTTCACCGCATCCATCTTGCCGGTCTTGGGATTGAGCTCACGCACCGCGTGTGATCCGCAAGCGGGGCACCGGTCGGGAAAGGCGAAGGGCTGGCTCGTCGCCAGTCGCTTAGACACATCGACGTCGACGATCTGCGGGATGACATCGCCCGCCCGTTGCAAAGTGACCGTATCGCCAACCCTCAGGTCTTGCCCGTTACGGATCGGCGCACCATCCTGCCCGATCCCCTTCACATAATCCTCATTGTGAAGCGTCGCATTGGAGACCACCACGCCGCCAACTGTGACGGGTTGCAGTTTCGCGACCGGTGTCAAAGCCCCCGTGCGACCAACCTGAATTTCGATGTCGCTCAAAATGGTCGTCGCCTGTTCGGCTGGAAATTTATGCGCAATCGCCCAGCGCGGGGCCTTGCTCACAAAACCGAGTCGCTGCTGCCAATCGAGCCGGTCGACTTTGTAAACCACCCCGTCGATGTCGTATCCCAACGTCGCGCGCTGCTCTTCAATCATGCGGTAGTGGGCAAGGAGGCTCTCAAGCGCTTCAAACCGTCCCATAAGAGGATTGACGCAAAAACCCCAGGTGCTAAAGCGCTCCACCATGCCCATCTGCGTATCACCGGGCATGGCGCTCATCTCACCCCAGGCATAGGCGAAGAATTTCAGCGGACGATCCGCCGTCACGTTGGGATCAAGTTGGCGCAGAGACCCGGCTGCCGTGTTGCGCGGGTTCACATAAGTCTGCTTGCCCGCCTCTTCCATGCGCTGATTAAGCGCCAGAAAATCATCCTTGCGCATATAGACCTCGCCGCGCACCTCGACGACATCTGGAATATCATCGCCGGACAAACGCTCCGGAATATCATCAAGGGTCCTGAGATTCGCGGTGATGTCCTCACCCGTGGTGCCATCGCCGCGCGTCGCGCCCCGCACAAACACGCCCTTTTCATAACGCAAGCTCGCGGAAAGCCCGTCGATCTTCGGCTCCGCTGTCACAGCAACCATTTCGTCGCTTGCCAGACCCAAAAACCGCCGCACCCGCCCGATGAAATCCGACACGTCGTCATCGTCAAAGGCATTGTCAAGCGACAGCATTTGCACGCTATGGGTAACTTTGCCAAACTTTTCAGAAGGAGCCGCACCCACTTTGTCCGTTGGGCTGTCATCACGCTTCAGATGCGGGAACCGCTCTTCCAATGCGAGCGTACGCTTTTTAAGCGCATCATAAGCCGCATCAGAGATAACGGGCGTATCCTCGGTGTGATAGGCGCGATTATGCCCGGCGATTTCGAGCGACAGCGCCTCAAGCTCCAAAGCCGCGTCAGCCTCAGAAAGCGCTTCCACATCCCGGCCCCTTAAATCGCTCATCGTGTCATGCCCTGTTTTCGTTCCCCGCGATCAACTGGTCAGCGGCTGCCCGCGCCGCATCAGTGATCCGTTGACCGGCGAGCATCCGTGCGATCTCTTCGCGCCGCGCCGGATCATTGAGCGGACGCAGGTCCGTGGCAACGCGTTCCTCACCCTCAACAACATCCTTCGCAATCAAAAGATGCTGATGGGCGCGGGCTGCGACCTGCGGCGCATGGGTGACGGAAAGCACCTGCACGTTGGTGGCAAGACGCGCGAGCCGTTCGCCAATCGCCTCAGCCACCGCACCGCCGACGCCCGTATCGATTTCATCGAAGATCAGGGTTGGCGCGGAGCCTTTGTCCGCAAGTGAGACCTTGAGCGCGAGCAAAAAGCGGGAGAGTTCCCCGCCCGACGCAACCTTCATGATGGGCCCCGGTTTGGTGCCGGGATTGGTCTGAACATGAAACTCAACGTCGTCATACCCATGAGCATTGGGCTTGTCATCATCACTCACAAGCACGACGGAGAACCGGGCATTTTCGAGCTTCAGGGCTGGCAGTTCCTGCATCACCTGATTGGCAAGCGCCCCTGCCGCCTCGCCACGCTCGGCGCTCAAAGCGGTCGCTTTCACATTGAAAGTCTCAAACGCCTCGCGCTCTTCCTGTTCAAGCCGCAAGAGTTGATCTTCGCCAGTCTCGATCATCTCCAGATCGTTCATGAACCGAACGATGAGATCGGGCAGATCGTCCACCATCACCTTGTGCTTGCGAGCGAGCGCCCTCAGCGCAAAAAGACGTTCTTCGACACGTTCAAGTTCGTTGGGATCAAAATCCGTCTCGCGCATCGCCTCCTCAAGGCAGGTGTTGACACCGCCAAGCGCATCGAGCGCGTCGCCAAGCCCGTTGATCGCGCCGTCCAGCAGGCCGGGGGCCTGATCAGCTTTTCGCTCCAGCTGCCGCAACAGCCCGGAAAGCGTCGGGATCGGAGATGCTGTCCCATTGATGAGATCATGGGCGTCGTTGATGTCGCCAGCGATCTTCTCGACATTCATCATCGCCTGGCGTCGCTCGGCCAAAGCCTCCTCTTCCCCCACCTCCGGGGCGAGCGCGTTCATCTCCTCAAGCGAGGCACGAAGGTAATCGCGCTCATTCTCGTTGTCTTCCACCTTCTGGCGGAGATCGCGAAGTGCTTTTTCCTTCGCACGCCAGCTGCGATAGGAAATCCGAACCTCTTCAACAACTGAGGTAAGCCCGCCAAAGGCATCGACGAGATCGCGATGGACATCCGTGTTCACAAGCGCCCTATCGGCGTGCTGACCGTGGATTTCAACGAGCAAGTGGCCAATATCACGCATCAATCCGGCACTCACCGGCTGATCATTGACCGTTCCGCGCGTTCGGCCGTCGGAACGCTGCACCCGCTTCAGGATGATATCGCCATCATCCTCCAGGTCATTGTCTCGCAAAAGCGCACGCACCGGATGTGTCAAAGGGACGTCGAAGACGGCGGTGACCGATCCTTGCCCCTCCCCTGAACGAACAAGACCACCGTCCCCCCGCCCGCCAAGCGCAAGCGCCAGGCTGTCCAGAATGATGGATTTGCCCGCACCAGTTTCACCGGTCAGGACGGATAACCCATCTTCCCAATCGACCTTAAGGCGGTCAATCAGAACGATGTCACGGATGGATAGGGCGCTCAGCATGGTCCGGATACGAGAATCACACGCGAAAAGACATGCGCGACTATATATCGTCAGCCCATGCTGAAGAAAGCCCGCCTAGCTATCGTCAGACTTTTTGCCGCCGACAAAAGGTACAAACCGGCGAAGCCCACGCTTCTTCTCACGCTCTTCCACAAGAATCGGACCGGCAGTTCCAGGCTGAATGCCGTCAACCGGCGGCGGAGCCGTTTGGGCCAACGCAGGCTGAGGCGCAGCTGGCACCACGCTCGCAGGCGCTGGTGCAACGACAGATGGCGCCGGGCTGGCAGGAACCGATGCAGCCGTCGTTGCAGGAACACCAGGCACACCGGAAGCATCCGGCACGCTGTTCGTTCCCACCGATGGCGTTTCCAATGCCAAATTTGGAAGATTTGAGATAGCAGGCTGTTGAGCCACCGGGACAGCTTGTCGCGGCGGTTCTGGATTATCATCCTCACCACCGGTGAATGGCACAAACCTCAACAAACGCGATCCACGGCTCACTTTTGGCTTCAGATTGCTGCCTGTGAGAAGGTTATAGGCATCACGGTACCAGTCAGAGTCCGGATAGTTGTGCCCGAGCAGGGCCCCCGCAGTCTGCGCCTCGTTCACAACACCCAGCGAGAGATAGCTCTCCGTCAGGCGATAAAGCGCCTCTTCAACATGGCGCGTGCGCTGATAGTTTTCTGCAACAGCGCGGAAGCGGTTCACAGCTGCGAGATGTTGCCGCTTCTCCTGATAATAGCGCCCGATTTGCATTTCTTTACCCGCGAGTTGGTCGCTCATGAAGACGACCTTAGATTTCGCATCCTCGGAGTATTTTGATTCGGGATAGAGGCGCAGAAGGTCGCGATAAGCACGCAATCCCTTCTCAGTATCGCTTTGGTCGAGCGTGACCGCACTTACCTGATTGTAGTAAGATTCGCCGATGAGATACTGCATGTACGCAGCCTCGTCACTGCCCGGATAAAGCTGCAGGAAGCGGCGCGCCTTGGAGACCGTGTCGTCATACTGCCCTTCCTCGAAATGGGAAAAGGCTGACAGCACGAGCGACTGCTGCGCTTCACGCGAAAACGGATGCTGCTTTGCAATCTCGTCAAAGGCCGCCTGTGCCTTCTTGTGATTGTTGGTGTTCACGTTGCGGATGCCAGCGTTGAGCAGCTTGTCAGCTGGCACTTCCGGCAGATTTTCAATGTTGAGCGAGCCATTCGTCGAGGAAGCTTGATCGGCGCCCCCGTCGACATCTTTCAAGAAACGATCTGAAAATGGAATGGCAGAACATCCACTCAACAACAAAACTGCGGCAGCACCTGCCGCAATACACGCTTTTCTCGTCATCGATATGTTCGGTTCCCTCACCGTCGCCCTCATTATCAAAGCCCCAGAAACAATCTTACGGTTTTGAACGCAACCCTGGCGAAACTTCTAGCCATTCTTTTGCCGCCTCAATCTCAAATCGGCGACGACCGAATAGTCTTTATTTGTTTTTATGCTTTTGCCGGCGCTAATGCAATCGCAGGCTCACCTGACCGTTCGGCCGGAGCGGCACCCATAGCCGAAACGGGCGGTTGGTATTCCACCAAGGACCATGCACTCTCGTCTGCGAAGAGAGCTTTGAGCACCAGTGAGTTCAGCTTATGCCCACCCCGGTAAGAGCGATAGCTGCCAAGCAATGGCGCGGTGCTGAGAGCCAGATCACCAATAGCATCGAGCAATTTGTGACGCACAAACTCGTCGGAAAACCGCAAGCCGTCCTCGTTCACAACGCCTTCATCGCCGATGACGACGGAATTCTCGAAGGATGACCCAAGCGCATAGCCCGCAGCCCAGAGCTTTTCCACGTCGCGCATAAAGCCGAAAGTGCGCGCCGGAGCGATATCACGTTCGAAGACCTCGGGCGACAAATCCGCCATGAAGCGCTGTCTTCCGATCGTCTTGTCATCAAAATCGATT
>JBCBTO010000100.1:0-7074 GCA_039818625.1 Pseudomonadota bacterium | reverse complement strand
GGTATGAAGTGGCTCTCGAAAAACGCCTTGATCTCGTGACCAAGAATGCCCTCGTCGAGTTCTTCGAGCCACCGGGCGATGTCCTGAAGCGCTTTGCCATCCACGCCGCTCGCCCGTGTTCGAGCCGGTTGTTCAAGCATCACCCGAGCGCTTTTGTGAAACGCACGCATGGCGGCGGGATGATCATCATTATCCCAGCCGGGCAGTTCATCAAAGGAAATGGGATCGCCCAGCATCGCGTCGCGCGGGCTTGCCAATCAGTCTGGCGTTTCGGTTGCGACCAGTTTCCAGTTCGGATCATTGGAGCGGGCGTCACGCTCAAAGGTCCAGATGTCCGTTACTTCATCGACAGCGTTCGGATCGCCGTCGATCACGCGGCCTTCCTCGTCCATCGTAGCGGAGATGATTTCACTTTTGAAATCAACCTGCACGCGGGCCATCTTGCCGACGAGATTGGCACCGGAGACGGAAGCCTTGTTGATGCCGACAAAAGAGAAGTCGATCGTCTCGCGCCGCTTTTCGCGGTCGCTTATGGCGGCGTTGAACCCTTCATAAACATCGGCTGACAAGAGATTTTTCAATGTCTTGCGATCACCGGCGGCAAAAGCGGTCACAATGAACTCATACGCAGAGCGGGCTCCGCCGAGAAACTCTTCCGGGTCGAAAGACAGATCAACTTCCGCGATTTCCTTCAAGCCCTTGTTCAAGGCTGTTCCGGTCTCAGCCAAGCGGTCGATAACCGTTGTCACGCTGTTGTCTTCCTGCAATTGCTTGTTCATGACCGGTTCGCGCGCGCCGGACCGCTTCGGCATCGCAACAACATTGTCTCCATTCTCCGATTTCTCAACCTTGCTTTCGCGGGAGGAGTACGGATCAAACGGTGGGCGCTCATTTCCCGTGCGCTTGCCGAGGACGTTGCGAAGCTGCAGGAACACGACAACCGAGATGACAATGAAGATGATCGTGTAAATATCGAGATCCATGGCTTTGCACTCTGGCTTTGGCTTTTAAAACGCTGCGAGGTTAAAACCCGCGCGACTTGCGGGACGGCTTTCAAGATTGTGATAACGCGATAAGGGGCGTCAAAACAATTTTTATCCCTTTATTATATGCGTTGGCATTTGGTTCAATCAACGCTTACATCGCATATAACGAAACTGCCTTCCATACGGTCGATAACAAAAACGCGATAAACTGGTCAAAGAGGAAAGAATGCCGCTGGGCCTCATTCCATTTATGTTTCTGGCCGTTCCCATTCTGGAGATCACGGTCTTCATTTTAGTCGGCAATCAGATCGGGCTGTTTCCCACGCTTGGCATGATCCTCGTCACCGCGGTTTTGGGAACGCTTTTGCTGCGCCATCAGGGCTTGCAGCTTTTTTCTGAAATCAAGGCGAAGACGGAAGCGGGCGAGGTGCCGGGTCGCCAACTCGTGCACGGGGTTCTGCTTCTCGTTGCTGGTATCTTTTTGCTGACGCCCGGCTTTGTCACTGACAGCTGCGGATTTTTGCTTTTCGTTCCCGCGATCAGGGATGCCGTGTGGCGCTTTTTGAAAGACCGCGTCTCAATGAAGGTGATGACGCAGCCTTCAGCGGGCCAGGCGGGAGTGGGGCCCGGGGGTCCATTTGACCGTGATGATCCACCTTCTTCACGGGCGGGCGGTCCGACGATTGACCTTGATGAGACCGAATTCGGCCCCGCCAAACCGGACTCGCCGTGGCGCGATCCAGACCGTCCTTAAGCTTAACGCCAAAGGTTTCTTGTTTCTTAAAGCGGGCCGTGGTAGCACCCCGTGAACTTGACCAAGGCGGATTATACTATGGCAAAATCTTCTACGAAAACGGCGGATGCGGCTGGCGACGCAGCGGAGAAATCCGAAAATGGCGCTGCTACAACCGAGCAGCCGTCGCTCAACGCGCTCGCACAGTATATTAAAGACTTTTCATTCGAAAACCCACGTGCGCCAGCCTCCCTTCAAGCGCAATCGGAATCGCCCAACATCAATATCGGCGTCAACGTCAACGCCAATCCGTTGAATGACAACGATTATGAGGTGATGCTTAAGATTGAGGCGGATGCGAAAACGGGCGAAGAGGTGCTCTTTAGCGCCGAACTCCTTTATGCTGGCGTTTTCCGGATCACGGGCGTGCCTAAGGAAAACATCCACCCGATCGTTTTGATCGAATGCCCGCGTCTTCTCTTCCCGTTTGCACGGCAAATCCTGGCTGAGGGAACGCGCAATGGCGGTTTCCCGCCGCTGATGATCGACCCAGTCGATTTCGCAGGCCTTTACCGTCAGCGCATTGCGGAAGCACAAGCCGAAGCCGCGAAAGAGAAAAAAAGCTAAGTCTCATTTTTTAAGACGCAGGCCCGGAAGTCGGGTCGCAGCGATAAATCAGACGAAGCGGGTCAAGAGCCCGCTTTTTCTTTATCCCAAAGCTGATGCCAAAGAGTGTCATCTCCAAGTGTTGAGATGAATGCACGGTGCGCTTGTCGTTCGTCGTCCGTCAAACGCGACGGGAGTGGTTTTGCACGCGTTTTTGCTGGCGCCCGCTTTTTCGTCATGCCAATGCGGGACGCTCCGTTTTCCGCATCAAAATCGAGACCGCGCTGTTTGCCGCCGGACAATTCGACATACACATCTGCGAGAAGTTCCGCGTCGAGCAAAGCCCCGTGCTTTTCCCGTTTTGAATTGTCGATCCCGTAGCGCGAACATAAGGCATCGAGACTGTTGGGGCCCATGGGATGTTTGCGCCGTGCGATCATGAGCGTGTCGACGACACGATCATTGCCGTAAGCTGGCATCGAAAGCAGACGGAGTTCGGCATTGACGAACTTCATATCGAAGCTCGCATTGTGGGCGACGAGGAGACTGTCCTCACCCACAAAGTCGACAAAGGACTGGGCGATCTCGGCGAATTTCGGTTTGTCGGACAGGAACTCTTCTGACAGTCCATGAACTTCGAAGGCGGACTGAGGCATGTCCCGTTCCGGATTGATGTAAACGTGGAACGTCTCACCGGTGATGACCTGGTTCACCATCTCGACACAGCCGATCTCGACCACCCGGTCGCCGGTCGCCGGATCAAAGCCTGTTGTTTCTGTGTCAAAGACGATCTCACGCATGGCCCATTCCCTCCCGTTTCATGGGAGTCTAGCGCGTCGGTGTGGTTTTGACTCCCCCGCCTTGGCGGATGGATGAGGTTATACAGATGTTAGCTGATCAATGATGGTGCGGACCTCGGTGCGGGCATGGTCAAGACCAAGGCTTGTATCGATGATGAAGTCAGCCCGACGGCGCTTTTCCTCATCCGGCGTTTGACGCGCGAGAATCTGGAGAAATTTTTCTTCCGTCATGCCGTCGCGGGTCAGAACGCGGTCGCGTTGAACGGCGGCAGGAGCCGTGACGACCAGAATTTTGTCGACACGCTCATGACCGCCCGATTCAAACAGCAAGGGAATATCGAGGAGAACCAATGGCGCACCGAAGGCTTTCTCCCGCGTCACGAACGTCATTTCTTCAGCATGGACGGCGGGATGGACAATGGCTTCGAGGCGTTTCATGGCGGTCTCGTCGCCAATCACCTTTTGCGACAGCGCTGCACGATCTATGGCACCGTCTTTCGTAACACCGGGAAAGGCCGCTTCAAGCGGTGCGACAAGGTCCGTCTCATAAAGGCGATGAACCGTTGCGTCAGCATCATGGACGGGAACGCCTTCTGCGCGGAACATGTCAGAGGTCGTTGACTTGCCCATGCCGATGGAGCCGGTGAGACCGAGAATGATCATGCATCGAGGCCCATTTCTTTCAGAATCAATTGCCGCAAAGTATGTGTGACGACCGGCTTCACACCGAACCAGCGCTCGAAGCCGGGGACCGCCTGATGCAGCAGCATGCCAAGGCCATCGACTGTCACATGGCCGTGCGTTTTTGCCAAGGCGAGCAATGGCGTGGTGAGCGGTGTGTAGACGATGTCGGTCACAAGGGCGTTCCGATCGAGGCGCTCCAGTGACAGGGTGAGCGGCGGATGACCTTCCATTCCAAGGCTTGTCGTATTTATAAGAAGACTGGCATGGGCCAGATGATCTTCGACGTCGTCAAGGGCTACGGGCACGATGCTATCGCCAAAGCGTGCCTTGAATTCATCCGCTCGGGCGCGCGTTCGGTTGGCGACAATGATCTCAGTGAACCCATTTTGCTTGAGAGCATAAACAACACCGCGTGCCGCGCCACCCGCGCCGAGTACGACAGCGGTTTTGCCACCAGTCTGCCAACCGGGTGCGTGGTCATTGAGGTTTTCCTGAAATCCAATCCAATCGGTGTTTGTTCCAGAAAGCCCACCATCCGTGGTCCAAATTGTGTTCACGGCTCCAATCTCTTTCGCCGCGCCGTCAACATAGTCCAGATGACGAAAGACCGTTTCCTTGTGGGGGATGGTGACATTTGCGCCGACGAGATTTTGACTTTTAAAGTCTGCGAAGAATGCATTGGCGTCTTCAGGACGGACGGCAAGCGCACCGTAGTGACCATCGATTTGGTGCTCTTTAAGCCAATGGGTGTGAATGGCCGGAGACTTCGAATGGGTGATCGGCCAGCCGATCACAGCGGCAGCCCTGTGTCCGTTTGCTGGCTCTGTGGCACTCTTGTTTTTGCTCACGCTCATTCGACAAAGCCTTCACCGCGCAGGAAAGCGAGAAGGGGCAGAAGCGGAAGGCCGAGGATTGTGAAGTAATCACCGGTGATCTTCTCGAAAAGCTGAATGCCGCGTCCTTCGAGCTGATAACAGCCGACACTTTGAAGGGCTTTTTCGCCAACCGCGGACAGATAGCGCCCCACGAACTCCGGGGAGAGATCACGCATGATCAGATGGGCATCATCCGCATGGCGCCAGATCGTCTGACCATCGCGCGCGCAGACGACGGCTGAATGAAGGCTGTGGGTTTGTCTGCGCAGGGCGAGGAGCTGTTTGCGGGCGGCGTCCATGTCGACCGGTTTGTTGAAACGGTGTCGCTCGCCATCTTTCCTGAAGCTCATGGTTTGATCCGCGCCGATTATCGTGGCACCCGGGTGGCGTGTGCTCACATCCAGAGCTTTCGCCTCAGCAAGGACTGCAGCGATGTCAGCGGGGCTGAAATCAGCTGTGAGCAAGGGCATTTCGACGGCGCGCTCGTCAATGTCGGCAGCAGATATCTCAAAGCTCAAACCGGCATTTTTCAAGATTTCAGCGCGCGCGGCAGATTTTGAAGCGAGGATGAGATGGGACATGGCGACGGCTACCGTTTGAGGGTCATCCCGACAGAGACCTGACTCGAAAAGAGAATTTCAAAAGCGAGTCTTTTTTGACGTTTTCCGCAGGATGTATGTGCGGTTGTGGGTTCTGTCTTATAAGTGGGGCGGTGATCACCGCAAGGTCTGAAACGTCCTCAAACCATTAAAAAAATCTTAACAGGTTTACAGGCTCTGAGCTTTTGCCATCTTTTGCCAATCGATCGAAGGAGAACGCTGTTTTCCATTAAAGTTTCGAGCTTATCCCCATGATATCTTTTTTCACACAGATCTATCCTTTTGAAATTCTTCATTAAATTTACTGTTTTTCGAAGACTGTCAAAACTGGTACGGGTTTTTCCAAATTTGTGAACTCTGCGGATAAATGCTCGAAGATGGGGACAGCTTTGAATTCTCGAAATCCGACCCCCTAATAGAAATAATAGAATCAAAATAGATTCTTTTCTTATTGTTTTAGGAGGTGAAGAAGCGGACGATGCGGGAGTTCAATGGACGGCTTTAAAATATCGGGTGAGTGAAGAATGGCGAAGAAAGATGTGATTAAGAGCCTTGAGGGGGAGTGTATTTTTCCTCCTCCGGTGTGGATGATGCGTCAGGCTGGGCGGTATCTTCCTGAGTATCGGGCCACACGTCAAAAGGCTGGCTCCTTTCTCGATCTTTGCTACACGCCGGAACATGCCGTTGAAGTGACATTACAGCCGATCCGCCGTTTTGATTTTGATGCGGCGATCCTGTTCTCAGACATTCTTGTTATCCCTGATGCACTTGGTCAGAACGTGACATTCGAGGAAGGACGGGGTCCAGTGCTCGAACCTGTCCAGGCCGGAGATATCAAGATGCTCAGTGTTGAGCGTGTGCTTGATCACTTAAAGCCAGTTCTTGAAACGGTGAGCGGGATTCGGTCCGCATTGAGCGATGAGAAAACGCTGATTGGGTTTTGTGGAGCGCCGTGGACTGTCGCCACATACATGATTGCAGGTCACGGTACGCCGGATCAGGCGCCGGCTCGGATTTTCGCCATGAAACATCCCGACGCCTTCGAGCAGTTGATGGACATTCTCGTTGAAGCGTCGAGCCAATATCTCGTCGCGCAAGTGAATGCGGGGGCGGATATTCTTCAGGTGTTTGACACTTGGGCCGGTATTTTGGGGGAACGCGACTTCGAGAGATTTGCCGTGCAGCCTATGAAAAGGATTGTCGAGGCAGTCAAAGCGGAGAAGCCTGATGTGAAGATCATCGGATTTCCACGGGGTGCCGGACTGCATTATGCCGACTTTGCGTCTCGTACAGGGGTCGATGGGGTCGGGCTCGACTGGACGGTGCCGCTTGATTTCGTCAAACGGGAGGTGCAGCCGCGGACCTGCGTTCAAGGCAATCTGGATCCACTCTTGCTGATTGGAGGGGGACAAGCACTGACCGATCAGGTGCGACACATTTGCGACACATTTGCGAGATGCTGAAAGGTGGGGCACATATCTTCAATCTCGGTCATGGCATTACGCCGGCGACGCCGATTGCCCATGTGGAGCAGATGATTGATGCTGTAAGGTCTATGAAATGATCCGGCTCGTCACTGTTCGGGGGTATGGCGATGTATGAGTGGGTTCTCGTTGGCCATGTGATTGCGTTTATTGCCTGGATGGCCGGACTTCTCTATCTGCCAAGGCTTTACGTTTATCATGTGGATGCTGAGATCGGCTCAGTGCAGTCAGACACGTTCAAAACGATGGAACGGCGGCTTTTGAAGGCGATTATGACACCCGCGATGATTGCGACGTGGATTTTCGG
>JBCBTO010000099.1:0-7165 GCA_039818625.1 Pseudomonadota bacterium | reverse complement strand
CTCAAGCGAACTTTCAGACATGCGCCCAAACCTTCTGCCAGGGCTTCTTCTGGCAGCCCAGCGCAATGCGGACCGTGGTATCGGCGATGTCGCCTTGTTCGAAGTTGGCCAGGTCTTCAAGGGTGATAAGCCGGAAGATCAGCATGACGCGGCCTCCGGTGTGCGCCTTGGTGGAGCGACCCTGTCATCGAACGGCCGTCATTGGTCCGGTGCCAACGCCGCCGCTACGGTCTTCGACGCGAAAGAGGACGCACTCACGGTGCTCTCCTCGATGGGCGCGAACGTCGCCAATCTTCAAATCGTCAAAGGCGGGCCGGATTACTTCCACCCCGGCAGGTCTGGCACGATCCAGCAAGGACCGAAGAACATCATCGGCCACTTCGGTGAACTTCACCCGCGCGCTCTCGAAAAGCTCGATGTCGCTGGACCGGTTGTTGGCTTTGAGATCAATCTCGCCGCCCTGCCGGCCCCGCGCGCGAAAGCGACGAAAACTAAGGGTGCGATGGCGGCGTCCGATCTCCAGCCCGTGCACCGCGATTTCGCGTTCGTGGTCGATAGCAGCATTGAAGCGGACAAGCTCCTGCGCGCAGCAAAGGGGGCGGATAAGAAGCTCATCACCGAGGTTGCGCTGTTCGACATTTTTGAGGGCGATGCCATCGGCGCGGATAAGAAATCACTCGCGATCGATGTCACGCTTCAGCCAACGGCGAAAACCATGACCGATGAAGAGATTGAAGCAATCTCATCGAAAATCGTGCTTGCGGTTGAAAAAGCGACGGGTGGTAGCTTGCGCGGATAACGCCACTACTTCGAGTTTACTGAACCAGCGTCAAGCGTGAGGGGCTTTTTTTTAAAGATGCCATGCGGGCGCTGAACAATTCAGCGCGCGTCGCAACACCGTCGCCATTTTTGTCGACGCGCAGCCAGGCCAGGCCGTAAAGGCGCAGAGCACGCACGCGCTTTGCACCGGTGTTGCCAGCCTTTGCAAGCAGGTTGATGAATTGCCGAAACTCAGACCGATCGAGCGATGCGCTTTGGTCGACATCCGCGCGAGCGAACAGGGCGCCTTTGTCGCTGCTCGCTTGGGCGGGCAGGGCGAAAAGAGCAAGACCGATTGCAAAGACAAAAAACAGGTTTTTCACAGAGGTCGTCCCAAGGTGTCACGTCACTGACATATAAGCTAAGGACCGCCATAAACCAGCTTTCCGGCAATCACCTCAACTCACAATTTTGCGGGTCTGGGTTGCGTCAATTGCATATTGTTCTTTTTTTGTTCTCATTTCTGCGGTAATCTGGCGTCAGATTCGCGTTTTGTACGCCCTTGGCACGTTTCGATAACCTCGTTTTAAGGAAAGCTCTCATGTCAATTCACATGCCACCTAAGGATTTTTCCGAAACACCAGCTCCAGCCTCCCTCATGCATCCGCTGGCGAACCCGTTCGTTTTGAAGGTTGTGCCGTTCTGGATCGGGGCGGACTGGGACGAGGGAGAAACATCAAACGATCTAAAGGACAAGGCAGTCCTGTTTGAAGATAGCGAAACCACCGCGGAACACGGCCTTCTTCACCTAGAGCACTCTGACGTCGCAGCGGACCATGGGAATGACGTGGCGGATATGCTGGATGGCCGCACTGGACTTTATGTGGTGGTTGAAGATGTGAGCGCGGTAAGCGAGGGCATCCAGGGCAAAAAACTCGGATCAACTTTGACGACAGACGGGATTGAGGAACATGTGGTCCAAACCCGCGCTGGCCTGATCATCTTCGCGCAGCGCACCGTGTCGAAAGCATTCAAACTCGCAGCCTGACCGTTGGAAATGCCCGGCGTCGCGAAAAGCGAGGCCTGAAATTGGAAGGGAAGGTCTTGCTGAGGGGCATAACAGCAAAAACCTTCCCATCCAGAGGCCAGGGTAACCTCTTAGTGCAATATGATTTGCAGCCTTCCGCAGCGCAACAAACGCTTGTTCAAGGCGTTTCACACCTGTGTGTGCACCCGTGTGACCGACTCGCACGCCTGAGGCATTGCAATGGCGTTACGCCAAACAAAAAAGGCCGCCTCCCGTGGGAGCCGACCTCTGATTTCGCAAAAGAGACGACTTACTCGTCTTTCGGGATTTCTTCGCCCGTTTCCTGGTCGACAACTTTCATGGAAAGGCGAACCTTGCCGCGTTCGTCGAAGCCCATCAGCTTCACCTTAACCTTGTCGCCTTCCTTAACCACATCGGTCGTTTTTTCCGGGCGTCCGTTGGTCAACTGCGAGATGTGAACGAGACCGTCCCGCGATCCGAAGAAATTGACGAATGCGCCGAAATCAACGGTCTTCACGACAGTACCGTCGTAAACCACACCGACCTCCGGCTCCGACGTGATGGACTTGATCCAGTTGACCGCCGCTTCAATTTCTTTCTTCGAAGATGACGCGATCTTGACCGTGCCATCATCCTCGATGTTCACCTTGGCCCCGGTTTTCTCGACGATCTCACGGATGACCTTGCCGCCCGTGCCGATCACGTCGCGGATTTTGTCGGTCGGAATCTGCATCATCTCAATGCGTGGGGCGAATTCGCCGACGCTCTCGCGGGATTCCGACAACGCGTCCGCCATACGCTCAAGGATGTGCAGACGACCGCCTTTCGCCTGTTCGAGCGCGACTTTCATGATCTCTTCCGTGATGCCATCAATCTTGATGTCCATCTGAAGCGAGGTGATGCCATCTTCCGTACCGGCCACTTTGAAATCCATATCGCCAAGATGGTCTTCGTCACCCAGGATATCTGACAGGACGGCGAAGTCGTCGCCTTCCTTGATAAGGCCCATCGCAATACCGGCAACTGGGCGTTTCAAGGGCACACCGGCATCCATCAGCGCAAGCGAGGTGCCGCAGACCGTCGCCATGGAGGACGAACCGTTCGATTCAGTGATGTCTGAGACGACCCGCAGCGTGTAAGGAAAATCATGATGCGCCGGCAACATAGGATGGATTGCCCGCCATGCGAGCTTACCATGACCAATTTCGCGGCGACCGGGTGATCCGATCCGGCCCGTTTCACCGACCGAGAAGGGCGGGAAGTTATAGTGCAGCAGGAAGTTTTCCTTCCGCGTGCCTTCCAACGAATCGATGAACTGCTCGTCATCGGCTGTCCCAAGCGTTGCGACCACGAATGCCTGCGTCTCGCCGCGTGTGAAAAGTGCGGAGCCGTGGGTGCGTGGAAGAACGCCGACCTCAGAGACGATCTGGCGAACGGTCGACAAATCACGTCCGTCAATCCGCGAACTCGTCTTGATGATGTTGCCGCGCACGACGGAGGCTTCGGCTTTCTTGAAGAGATCACCGATCAAAACCGGATCCGGCGCATCTTCGGCGTCCTCCGGGATGAGCGCCTCTTTCACCTTGGTTTTCACCGCGCCAATCGCGTCGTAACGCTCCATCTTCGTGGTGATCTTGTAAGCCTCGGTCAAACCGTCGCCAGCAATTTCCAAAACCTTGTTGTAGAGGTCGGAATGATCTTCGACGACGAGCTCGCGCGGCTCCTTCGCCGCTTTCTCGGCGAGCGAGATGATGCCATCGATCACCGGCTGGAATTCCTTTTGGCCAAACACGACGGCGCCGAGCATGGTTTCCTCGTCAAGCTCCTGCGCTTCGGATTCGACCATGAGAACAGCGTCAGTCGTCCCGGCAACCACGAGGTCGAGCGTTGTCTCTTCCATCTCATCAAGCGTCGGGTTCAAAACGTACTCGCCATCGATGAGGCCGACACGCGCACCGCCTATGGGTCCCATGAAGGGTACACCGGAGATCGTGAGCGCTGCGGACGCTGCGACCATTGCGACGATGTCCGGGTTGTTCTCAAGATCGTAGGACATAACAGTCAGAATGACCTGGGTGTCGCATTTGAAACCGTCTGCAAAGAGTGGACGGATCGGCCGGTCGATGAGGCGCGATGTCAGCGTCTCGTTCTCGGACGGGCGGCCTTCGCGCTTGAAGTAGCCGCCGGGGATTTTGCCGGCTGCAAAGGCTTTTTCCTGATAATTGACGGTGAGCGGGAAGAAATCCTGTCCCGGCTTCGGTTCCTTGGCGGCAACGATGGTCGCAAGGACCGTGGTTTCGCCATAGGTCGCAAGCACAGCACCGTCCGCCTGACGTGCGATCTTGCCGGTTTGCAGTTTGAGCGGTCGCTCGCCCCATTCAATTTCAACTTCGTGGATATCAAACACAGATTATTTCCTTTCAAAGACGGCCCGCCGGGCGCGTAAAACATGCGACCGGTTGACCGGAGGCGCCTCTGGGGCGCCAGTTGTATGCGGAAAAAATCATGGGCAAGACAACGAGGGGCTTTGGTAAACGTTCAATCAAAGCCGCTGGCAATCCTGCCATGAAACTCCCGCGCGATACTGGGGCTGAGCCCCGACCCGAACTGGGCCGTTACAATGAAAAACGACGCCGCAACAAGAGCGGCGTCGTTTGTAAGCGTCCTAGCGGCGCAAACCCAACCGTTTGATGAGGTCGGTGTAGCGCGCTTCTTCCTTGTTTTTCAGATAGTCGAGCAAACGCCTGCGCTGGCTCACCATCTTCAGAAGGCCACGGCGGGAGTGGTTGTCCTTCCCATGCCCTTTAAAGTGTTCGGTGAGATTGGCGATGCGCTCTGACAGGATGGCCACTTGCACTTCCGGCGAGCCGGTGTCGCCATTGGTGGTCGCATATTCCTGAATGAGCTCGGCTTTACGCTCTGCTGTAATCGACATCGGTGTCTCCTGACGGTTCAGCCTGTCGATACCTGTGGGATATCGGTGGCAAGGTTGAAAATGCGCTTCGGTTTCAGCAAGCCCTTGTACACCTCGCCGAGTGCAATCAGACTGCCGCCTGATGAAACACTCACCGTGTCGCAGATGAGGGGTGCATCGCGTCCGCGAAGCAGAACGGACTGGCCCCGTTTGAGGCGTACCGCATCCTTCTTATCGACGGCCAGGGCCGGGATGTCGTCCAGCGCGGTCTCGATCGGAAGGAGAATGTCATCGAACGCGCCTTTGAATGCGAGTTCGGTGAAATCGGGTGTCTTATGGCGCAAATCGTCGATCATTGCCAGCGAAATCATATCCTCTTCCCCGAAAGGGCCGACGGAGAGCCTGCGCAGCGCCGTGACATGGGCGACTGTGCCGAGTGTTCGGGCGAGGTCGCGGGCGAGCGCACGCACATAGGTGCCTTTGCCGCACTCGGCTTCGAGGATCAAGGTGTCCGCGTCCGGCCTGTCGATGAGGTCAAGGGCGTGGATTGAAATCGGTCGCGGCTCCAAAACCACATCCTCGCCAGCGCGCGCAATATCATAGGCGCGCTCGCCCTGAACCTTGATCGCCGAAAACGCGGGCGGCACCTGAAGAATATCGCCTGTGAAAGCGGGTAAAGCGTCTTCGATTTCTCGGGTCCCGGGCCGGTGATCAGACCGCTGGATCACCGTGCCCTCCGCATCATCCGTATTGGTTTCGCAGCCGAAGGTGACGGTAAAGCGGTAGACTTTCTCCCCGTCCATGACAAAGGGTACGGTCTTGGTCGCCTCGCCGAGCGCAATGGGCAAAAGACCGGTTGCGAGCGGGTCGAGCGTGCCAGCATGGCCCGCCTTGTTGGCGTTGAAGAGCCATTTAATCTTGCCGACAGCTTGCGTCGATGTCATCTCAAGCGGCTTGTCGAGAATGACCCAGCCGCTGGTATCGAGGCCCTTTTTGCGACGCCCCATCAGTCGACCTCGCCGTCACGCCGGCGGGCGTCGTCGAGATCGCGGGCGATCTCAGGCGAACGCAAGAGTGCGTCGATCTTCGCGAATTCGTCGAAACTGTCATCGGCCATGAACCGCAAATTCGGCGTGAACTTAAGCGCGACGGCGCGGCCGATCTTGCCACGAATGTATTTCGCGTTTTCCGCAAGCGCTTTCACAATTGCGCTCACGTCCTGCGGGCCGAGCGGCGCGATATAGACGGTCGCGATCTTAAGATCCGGCGACATTTTCACCTCCGAAATGGAGATCACGCTCGATTCCAAAAGCGGGTCGCGCACGTCGCCACGCGTTAGAAGATCTGAAAGCGCCTTCCGGATGATCTCACCGACCCGAAGCTGCCGCTGCGATGGCATTTTAGGCGCGTTCATCGCGTACCCCCCCCTTAAGGAAAAACTGGGTGATCAGGGGCACGATGGCGAGCATGGCGAAAAACGCGATCCCGAGAGTTGGATCGCCAATGCATCCTTCTTCCCTCGCGGTCACATCGATGCCGACGGGATTAAGCGTCACGTAGTAGTTGAGGAAGGCGGGCACCGCCGCCGCAGCCGCGATCACCAGCGAGAAGGTGGGTTTTCGAAATCGCGCTGCGAGCACGACGAGCGCGACGACAACGATACCACCCGGTGACAAAATGAGGTAAGAGGCTTCGCCGATCATGCTGACCGCGCCATCTTCCGCCCGCCAGCTGGGCCGCACTTGTTTACAAGCTGACGCAAGCGCGGAAGAGGGCAGCAGCGACAATCCCGTAAGGATCAAAAGACCCCTAGTCATCATATCAAACACGATCATTCTACAGTCGTTTTGTCATTCTCGGAGTTGGACCGAGTATCCAGTTGGAAATCCCGGATCACATCCGGGAATGACGGTTGAATATCCCTAAAGTGAGCGGGCAACTTCTTCCACGCGGAAGCATTCGATCACATCGCCCGGCCGCATGTCCTGGTAGTTGGCGAACGCCATACCGCATTCCTGACCACCGGAGACCTCTTTCACCTCATCCTTGAAGCGCTTCAGAGTGGACAACTCGCCCTCGTGAATGACGACATTGTCTCGGATGAGGCGAACACCAGCGCCACGCTCCACCATGCCTTCGGTGATGCGGCAGCCAGCCACTTTGCCGACCTTTGTGATGTTGAAGACCTCGAGAATCTCGGCATTGCCGATGAAGGTCTCGCGACGCTCGGGCGAGAGCATGCCGGACATTGCCGCTTTCACATCATCCACGAGATCGTAGATGATGTTGTAATAGCGGACTTCGATGCCCGACTGTTCGGCTGCCTGCTTTGCCTGTGTGTTGGCACGCGTGTTGAAGCCAATGACGACCGCGTTGGATGCGTTTGCGAGCGTCACGTCGGACTCGGTTATGCCGCCGACGCCGGAGTGCACAATGCGTGCTTC
>JBCBTO010000098.1:0-7172 GCA_039818625.1 Pseudomonadota bacterium | reverse complement strand
GGCTGACATTCACCGGGATCTGGAGGTTTGCGCCGAAATTCAACAGGGCGGTTCGCAAATCTGTCTCAATCACGGTGTAGAGATAGGGCGATTTGGAGTCCAATGGCGATGCTTCGGATTTACTTGGCGATACAAATAAAATACCCGTAATAGCAAGTCCTAAGGCCAATTTTAGAGTCAAAGACTTGAGCATTTTGGCAGACCTTCCGTCTCTTTCAGATCAAATGCGACATAATCGCTCGACCGACAGTGTTTCGAGCAACGCTAAGCAGGCTTTTCTTATAATGCAATAGTCTAAATGCTTTGGTCTGATCACATTTTTCGAAATAGATCTCGTAAGGTTTTTGTAAGGTTGTCGTAAGTGTGGGGAGTTATCGATGCTGTATTGATGACGCCGATGTGAAAGTGCGTGAAAACACGCCGCTCGGCGCGAGGAGGTATGGCAATGTCAGGGCTCGAGGCAGCAGTGAATGCCCTCAGTGGCAATCAAATTCCCGAACTAAACGCACAAGCGTTTTCAGCGGAGGTGAGCGGCGCAAATCAACCTGGTCCTCAACTGAGCCAAGTTGCCCCTGACACTATCTCCTTTGATCCCCGTGGTGACGCGCAACCTCCGATTGAGGTGATGGAAAGCCAGCGTCCCAGCATTCGCGATATCTTTGTCGGGCGTGCCGAAGTCGGCAGCGGCGGTGATGGAATGGGCGCGCGGGTCATGGATCAGCTCCATGCGATGGAAGACCGCATGTCCAACCTGAGCGAGAACGATCCGAGAGCGCAGCAAGACAGCAACGCCGTCGAGGTTGTGGACGCTTCACAAATGGGCAACGATGCCTCAGGCGAAGCGCAATCGGGCGAAGCGGAGCGCAACGAGACACAGGAAGAGTTTGGCGAACTCCTCGGGCATCTGGAGGCGACCTTCCACCACCTCGTAGCCTTTCAGATGATCAATAAGACGGCGAACAAGTCAGTGGGTTCCATGCAAAAACTGATGAGTGGTCAATAGCGCCAAACGAGCTTGTGTGTGGCTTTGGGGGCCCAACGAAAGTCGAGTGAATGCGTTCTCTTTTTGTCAAAATTTCTGTTCTGGTGGCGGCGGCGATGCTGCTGGCCGCTTGTAACGTCGATCTTTACAGCGATCTCGATGAACGAGAGGCGAACGAGATGTTGGCAGTGCTCGGTGAGCATGGCATTGCAGCCGAAAGGGTTGCCGACAAGGATGGAAAAAGCAGCCTGAAGGTTCCGAAAGATCAGCTCGCGATCGCTGTGACGCTATTAAAGGAGCGGGGCTATCCGAAACAGAAGTTTTCCTCAATCGTCGATGTCTTCAAAGGTGACAATTTCATCCAGTCTCCAGTGGAGGTGCGCGCCCGATATATTTACGCGCTCGGTGAAGAGCTTTCGCAGACTATTTCACAAATCGATGGCGTCTTGTCGGCGCGTGTACACGTGGTTCTGCCAAAAAATGACCCGCTTCGCAATTCGAGTACACCGTCATCTGCGGCTGTCTTCATTCGCCATGATTCTGAGTTCAACGTCCGGTCTCTGGTTTCGCAGATCAAGCTGCTCGTCGCAAACGGCATTGACGATCTGTCTTATGAGAAAGTGTCGGTCGTTTTCCTGCCTGTGATCCTGCGGGAGCCGCTCTTCAATGCGCCGACGCTGGTGGACGGCGATGGCAAGCAGCAACGCAATTGGGTCGAGCCACAGAAAACATCATTCTTGCAGAGTTCGAAGGCGCTTGCTGTGGGCGCGACCAAGTCGGCGAATGCGCAGTTCGCCCAGGGTCCTATGCAATCCGGCACGATGGTTGTGGTGCTCGCCTTGCTCCTCGCCGTGGCGGTGGTCGTCGGTCTCATCATGGGATTGCTGATGTTGCGTCTTAAAGGCGCTCGGCCCAGGCGCCGTGCCGCCTTCGAGCGTGAAGGTGGGTTTTGATGCTGACCTCCGATATACAGCAGCTTGGTACCCAAGATCTCGACATGCAGCAAGCCGAGATGCGGCTGGCAGAAATCGTGTCGTCAGAGACCACTGACGAAGCGTTTGATGATGTCGAGGACAATTTCACCGAATGGTGTCTGCAGATCAATCCGCAACGCCTGGCCTTTGCCGTTGGTGAAACGTGGAGCCGGAAAACCCTTGAGCGGTTGCTTGGTGGCAGGCGGGCATGCAGGCGTATCAAATCCGATTTGATTGACCGCTACGGTGCGCTCGACTTTACCGCCGAACCGGTTTCCGCTTCACATGTGGCATCACTGACCCGGCTGTGTGGTGTGATGTTCAATGCAGCGCATTTGTTGAAAACACTGGATGGGCGGACGTTGCGCGCCGTGCGGGAAATGCTCGGCGATGCGGTTGCGTCGAAATCGACCTTCATTTGCAATCCGTTCGGCTCGGGCAATGGACACGCCCAGCCTTTGTTTTCCAAGGATATTGAGCGACTTCCAGCGATGCTTGCCGATGATGGCATGGCCGTTTTTTCCGTCTGGCGGGATCAGGAAGTGCGCGATGGGCGCGGTGGGTTTGCCAATCTTCTGTCGCTCACACTGCCGGTCGGCGAGTTGCGCAAAGCACGCGTTCTCGAAGAACACCGGGACGTTGGTTCGGCTGTTTTCAACGCCGCTACGAAAGAGATCCAGAAATGAAGCGGCCGTTTCCCCATGCGCCGGAAACGGTGCTCGTTAAGCCGCAGGGCCGCGTTCTGAAAGCGACAGATGAAGACCGGTGGGTTACGACCTACGGCCAACTGCAGGATGAAATTGGCAAGCTCACAGCCACCCGCGCGGTGGTGGAACGGGATCGCGAGGCGGAACGCAAGCAGGGGTATGACGAGGGATATGCCTCAGGCGCGAAAGACGGTGCCCGTGCGGCCGCTCGGTTTCTTGCCGCCATCAAGATGGAGCAGAAGAAGTTCCGGGCGGTGATCCCTCATCTGGTGATCAGTATCGTCGAACAGTTTATGTGCTCCGTGCCGGAGTACGAGGTGATTGTGAAATCGACCTTGTCCGTTTTGGCTGAAAATGACGACCGCGGCCCGGCAGTCCTGAAGGTTGCTCCAAGTCATTATCACTCCGTGATGCTGCAGCTTTCCAATTCTGTTGAAGGGAATGACCGAGGCGATCTTCTTGCATCGCTTGAGGTGTTGCCGGAGGAGTCGCTTCCCGAAAACCGCAGCCTTCTGATTTTTAAAGACTCAGTCATTGAACTTGGTCTTGCAGCTCAGCTTGAGGCGTTGACGCAGGGCCTTCGCGATGCCTGTGGTTTCGAGATGGATTTCGATGAAGTCGAAGCCGATGAGGCAATCAAGGCCACTGGCGGAGATCGGATAGGCGGGCTCCATGGAAAACACTGAAGCGCCCGTGTTGCCCCATGCCGAACATCTGAGCGAACCCGATTGGTTCAAAAAGACCAAAGCAGCCCTTTCAAGTGTCAATGTGCGGCCTGAATACGGGGTCATTGTCAAAGCCGTTGGCACCGTTATCTATGCGAGACTCGGCGATGTGAGCATCGGAGAAATCTGCCTGCTCGATGATCCGAGTTCAGGCGTGAAGCTTGAGGCAAAAGTTGTCGGTTTTGCCGATGGGTTGAAGCTTCTTATGCCGCTTGGCGACCTTGCCGGTCTGTCGCCATCCACGAAAGTGGTTCCGATTTCCAAGCGCCCTGAAATCCTGGTCGGCGATTCCCTCCTCGGACGGGTTGTCGGCAGCGATGGCCGTCCGGTCGACGGTCTCGGTGATGTGACCGCATCGACGCGTTGGGCGAGTGAACGCAATCCGCCGGATGCCATGCGCCGCCCGCTCATCGACACGGTTTTGCAGACTGGCATCAGAGCCATCGACGGGCTTTTGACCTGCGGAGAGGGCCAGCGGTTCGGTATCTTCAGTGAGCCGGGCGTCGGCAAGTCGACACTTCTCGCCGAAATCGTCCGGTCAGCTGACGTGGATGTGTCGGTGGTTGGTCTTGTCGGGGAACGCGGGCGCGAGGCGCGCGAGTTCATCGAGCAGGGGCTTGGTGCCGAGGGCTTGAGCAAATCGACGGTTGTTCTTTCCACCTCTGACCGTCCGGCACTTGAACGGCTGGAAGCGGTGAACACTGCAACCGCCATTGCAGAATATCACCGTGACAAGGGGCGCCGTGTCCTCCTTCTCATCGACAGCATCACGCGGTATGCCCGCGCGACGCGCGAGGTCGGTCTCGCTGCAGGCGAGGTGCCCACACGACGGGGCTTCCCGTCGTCCACCTTTGCGCACCTGCCGAAGGTTCTGGAGCGTGCGGGATGTTCTGACCGTGGATCCATCACGGCCTTTTACACGGTTCTTGTTGAGGGTGACGGAACGGCCGATCCGGTTGCCGAAGAAACGCGCGGTATTCTTGATGGCCATATTGTCCTGTCGAGCGATCTTGCGAGCGCCGAGCACTATCCGGCGATCGATGTGCTGCAGAGCAAAAGCCGTGTGATGACACGTGTTGCAAGCGTTGATCATCAGCGGGCCGCGGGGCGCATGAGGAAACTGCTCGCAGAATATAAGAATGCCGAACTCCTCATCCGCATGGGAGAATATGAGCAAGGCGCGGACCCCGATGTCGATGAAGCGATTGAAAAGATGTCTATGATCAAAGGCTTCCTCTGTCAGGCTCCGGGCGATAAGGCGCATTTTTCCGAGACGGTTCAACTCCTCACGAAACTGGTTTGAGAGTCAGAGATCGCAACACATGACAAAACTGTTGGGTGCAAAAAAATCTGATGTTGAGGCAATCATCAAGGTCAAGGACATGCGCTTGATGAAGCTGATGGCCGAGAAACGACGCGTGGAGCAGGACAAGGCAAACAACCACGGACAGCTGACGCGTGCCCAAAAAATACGCGACAAGCAAATCAAGATTCTCAACCGCATTGACGCCGGGGAGAAGAAGAACGTTATCGGAAAGCCGCTTTCGGAGAGTTCGCTTTCAAAAATGCTGTCGTCAATCGACAAGATCAAAGCACTCGTCGTGAAAACCGATGAAGCTATCCGCAGTCTTGAGGAGAAAATCAAGACCAATGATGAGCAGGTTCGCGCGCTCAATGACAAGATAAAGGTGGCGACGCAGAGCAAGGAGAAGTGGTCCGAGGTCTCCCAAATGGTCGGTCAGGCGCGTTTGAAAGCGCAGGACTACTTCGATGAAATCGACGCTGAAGACGATGCTGTTTGTATCACATCCAGGGCAGGTCACGGTGATGTCGTTTCCCACCTCTAGTCACGATGTCCGCCTTTGTTCAGGCCCCGCGATGTCGGGTGGCGCTTCTCGGGAGGCTAGGGTTTGAAAACCGTGACCTTCAAAAAGATGACGCCTGCCGATATTGCGGCCACAAATCAGGTCCGTGTGCGCCGTGCGCCATTGAGCTTTGATATGTCCGGCGAGGCGCTGACCTTTACCGACGTTGATTTTGTGGCAGGTGGGCGGCGGGTCGATACCGATGCTGTTTTGATCGAAGCGTCGCTTGCCGGGAACACGGCGCTGCTTGCGCTTCCAAGGCAGCTTTTCATTGCGCTCGATGTGACTTCCTTCTTGGCAGAACAACAGCCAAAGGCCGCCGCCCTTCTTCTTGAAGATGCCTTCCATGATCTCGTGGAGAGACTGGAGCAGTGTTTCGGTGCGCCAATTTCGTTTCTGGCATGCCGGACGGGCGATGCGGATGAGGCTGAGATGCTGATTGCCGCGTTTGAAGCCGGTGGATTTTATGAGATCTGGATCGAAGATCCCAGCGGAACACCTCTTCCCGTCCTCGTTTCTCTGGACGGCGGGGTGCGCACGACATTTCTCAACCTCGTTGATCAGATACCGCGTGCCCGCCAGCAGATCAAGAACGCGGCGGACCTGCGCTTAAACTGCAAGGTTGTCCTTTGTGCCTTTGATATTGCGCTTGCGGACTTGCGCACTCTTCAGCCGTCGGATGTGATTTTGGTGCCGGAACTCGGGGCCAACAAAGGCGATCTTTTACAGAAAACGTGTGTGTTCCGGGTGGGCAATTTCGACTTACCCGCAAAACTCAATGACCATGGAAAAACGGTGACGATCTTGGAAACGCAAAGCAGTTCGGGAGACCTTCTGATGCAGTCGGATAACGAGGTTGGAGATGATGGGGCGGCGCATTACGAGGAGCACGACAATCCGGTGCCTTTCAGCGATGTGGCGGTTACCCTGTCTTTTGAGATGGCGCGCAAGCAAATGCCGCTCAAGTCATTGCAGCAGATCGCACCCGGTTATGTCTTCGACCTTCAAAGCGACATCGCGTCTCCGATCGATATCAGGGTGAATGGTCAACTCATTGGCAAAGGTGAGATCGTCGAAGTCTGTGACGCATTGGGTGTGCGTGTTTTGATGATCGAGACGGAGCCCGACGCCACTGGGCGGGATCAAGCGTCGCGTGAAGACGGGACGCCCGACAATGGATAGTTCGTCACCCGCTCTGGTCAGTATTCTGATCGTTTCGATTGGTCTTGGTTTCTTGACCTTCATGGTCATCGCGGCCACGTCCTTTATCAAACTCTCGGTGGTGCTGTTCATCGTTCGAAATGCTCTCGGCATTCAGCAAACGCCGCCAAACCTTGTTCTTTACGCAATCGCGCTGTCACTGACGCTCTTCATCAGTGCGCCGATGATCACAGCGATCTCGCAACAGTTGCAGGCGTCGCGCATCCCGCTTGAGACCACCGATGATTGGGTGGCCGCCTCGAAGGTTGCGCAGGAGCCCGTTGTTGACCATTTGATGCGCTTTACGACTGATGCTGATCGAAACTTCTTTCTTCAATCGGCTTTGAAAGTCTGGCCTGAGGATCGCACCGTCGAGCTCGAACCTGACAACCTCATGGTGCTCATCCCGTCCTTTATGGTCGCAGAACTCACACGTGCCTTTCAGATTGGCTTTTTGTTGTATTTGCCGTTTGTCGTCATCGATCTGGTGATCACGACGATCCTGATGGCGATGGGTATGGCGATGGTTTCTCCGGCACTATTGTCGACGCCGCTGAAGCTGTTTTTGTTCGTCTCCGTTGAGGGCTGGACGCGGCTGGTTCAAGGATTGGTACTAAGCTACGCGTGAGGCCACGCGCATAAAAAACTTGGGACGCAGGAAGGGAATTGTCTGATGGATGACGGTGTAATGGCCACTTATGTCACGATGTCTTTGTCGG
>JBCBTO010000097.1:0-7274 GCA_039818625.1 Pseudomonadota bacterium | reverse complement strand
ATCAATTGATGGAGCAGGAGCTTCCGCGCGATTTCCGCCATCATCTGGAGCGGCGGCTCGAATGGTTCGAACGCCGGGCCACAATGCGTGAAAAACATGAGGCGGCGACGGCGCGAACGCCTTACTTCTGTTCTGGCTGCCCACACAACACATCAACCCGCGTGCCGGATGGTAGCCGTGCATTAGCGGGCATCGGCTGTCATTTCATGTCGCTGTGGATGGACCGCGAGACGGAAACGTTCAGCCACATGGGTGGCGAGGGGATCGCTTGGACAGGGTCTGCCCCATTCACGAATGAAAAGCATATCTTCGCAAATCTCGGCGATGGAACCTATTTCCACTCAGGCTCGCTTGCGATCCGGCAGGCCGTCTCCAGCGGTGCCAACATTACTTACAAGATCCTCTACAACGACGCTGTCGCCATGACCGGTGGCCAATCGGTGGATGGATCCCTGACCCCGCCGCAGATAACACATCAACTCCACCAGGAGGGTGTGAAGAAAATTTATCTGATCTCGGATGAGCCAGAGCGATACCCGCAGTCGAGCCTCGCACCGGGCGTGGTGGTCGGTCACCGCGACACCCTCGATGCCGCCATGAAAGAGTTGCGTGACACACCGGGCTGCACTGCGATTGTCTATGATCAGACATGCGCTGCGGAAAAGCGTCGCCGCCGCAAGCGCGGTCTGATGGAAGACCCGGCGCGCCGTGTCATGATCAACGCTGCTGTATGCGAGGGGTGCGGAGACTGTTCGGTCCAATCGAATTGCGTGTCGGTCGAACCACTTGAGACGGAATTCGGTCGCAAGCGAAAAATCAATCAATCCTCCTGCAACAAGGACTTTTCCTGCCTCAAGGGCTTCTGCCCGTCATTCGTGACGGTCGAAGGCGGCGAGCTCAAAAAACGGGACGGCGTCGCAGGCATCGATTTCTCCTTTTTGCCCGAGGCTGCAAAAATGCCGGCGCTGAACAAGCCATACAACATCGCAGTGACTGGGGTCGGCGGGACCGGCGTCTTGACCGTCGGTGCGATCATAGGAATGGCGGCGCATCTCGACGGCAAGGCCTCCAACGTGCTCGATATGGCGGGCCTTGCGCAGAAGGGCGGCGCGGTCTTAAGCCATATCCGGCTTGCTGAAACCCCAGATCAGGTCGCAGCCGCCCGGATCACCACGGGGTCTGCCGATCTACTTCTTGCCGCTGATAATATCGTTGCGGGCACGGTCGACGGTGTGGTGCTTTGCGACAAGGACACAACAACGGGTGTCATCAACACACACTTGACCCCGACCCAAGAGTTCGTGCGTGACCGCGATTTCGATTTTCGCGAATGGGCGGTCATGGGTAAGATCAAACAAGTGGTCGATGAAGACATTTCGACCCACAATTTCACGGAGATTGCAGAGGCCGCCTGCGGGGATGCCATCGCAACCAACATCATGATGGTGGGCTATGCCTATCAACGTGGGCTCTTACCGGTGACACTTGCAGCGATTGAGCGCGCCATCGAGTTGAATGGTGTTGCGGTCGACTTCAACAAGACAGCGCTCAATTGGGGACGATTGCTCGCCCATGATCCGGCGAAAGCGAAGGATCTTCTAGCCAATGCATTGCCTGAAATGCCGGTAATCCCGCAAAGCCTGGATGAGATCATCGACCATCGGGCAGAGCACCTGACCCAATATCAAAACGCAGGTCTTGCGAAAAAGTACCGCGCCTTCATCGCAAAGGTACGTGACGGCGCGCTCAATGCGGGCATTGGAGACGCCATCACCGTCGCCGTTGCCAAAAACTATGCGAAGCTTCTGTCCTATAAGGATGAATATGAGGTTGCCCGCCTCTACACGTCCGATGCGTTCAAGAAAGAGATCGAGCAAACCTTCTCAGGTGGCAAACTGAAGTTTCATCTGGCACCGCCTTTGCTGTCCAAGATCGATCCGAACAGCGGCCGGCCTTTGAAGAAGGCTTATGGGGAATCGATGCTGACCTGGTTCCGACTTTTGAAGAAGCTGAAAGGCCTGCGCGGGACACCATTCGATGTGTTCGGCTACACGTCTGAGCGCAAGATGGAGCGCCGCCTCATCAAGGATTATGAGAAAACAGTGCGTGCCGTGCTTTCGCTCGCAAGTCGTGAGACGGAAGACATAGCCGTCGAGATCGCCATGGTTCCAGATCAAATCCGCGGGTTTGGTCCTGTCAAGGAAAAGTCGGTTCAAGAGGCGGAAAAGCGGACGGCAGCGCTCTTGGAAGACTTGAAAAATCCATCCCCTTCATCGAACGAGCCCGTGGCAGTGCGAGAAGCGGCGGAATAGTCCGATTTTGTGGACTAAGCAGTCCTCCAGATTGCGACAGACCACGGTTGCCCTATCACAAAGGTTTGAGGCCCCTCAGCTTGACGCTTGGCTGCTTTCATTAAAATGTGCAGCAGCACAAGTCTGGCAGCTTGGGGCATAAGCGTCGTAAAATTATGATTTTCCAATGCGAAGATCACAACTAGTGCGAATGCTGAGTTGAACGGAAGGGAGAGCCAAATGAAATCTTTATTGTCGGCTGTTGCGGCAGTCGCCATCACAGCGTTAGGGAGCCTGTCGGCCCACGCTGCAAGCGAGCCTCAAAGGGTTACCGTGACGGGCGAAGTCATGGACACATGGTGTTATTATTCTGGTGTCATGGGTGGCCAGGATGCTGTTGTCGGCTCTGCCCACCACACATGCGCGATCTGGTGTGCTGCGGGCGGAATTCCCGTCGGTATCCTTGCTGATGACGGTCAGGTTTACATGGTTCTGGAGCTTGAAGGGTCGGGCCCGGCTGACGGTTCCGAAACAATTTTGAGCATCCAAAGTGATCGGATCACGGCAGATGCCATGCTTTATGAACGCGACGGCTTCAAGTATCTCGTCGTCGAGAAGGTGACAGCCAACGAGGGCATCACCAACCTCAACCATAACGACTTTGGGCCGATCCCTGGATTTGCCATTCCAAAATCAGCACGTGGAGGCTAGATCATGTTGAAAAAACTTCTCTTGGGCCTCGCGGTCGCATCTTTGCCGTTCCACGCCGTCGCGGCTGACGGCGAGAGCAAGGCGAAAAGCTGGGGTCTCGTCGGCGAGAAAGCCGCAACCTTTGAGGCGAAAGTTGTCGATATTCTTTGCGAAGTCGCCGGTAAATGCGCTGATGCCTGTGGCGCTGGCGCGTATCAGCTCGGTCTTCTGACGACTGATGGCAAAGTCATTCCAGTCAACAAAAACAGTCAGACATCTTTTAACGGTGGCGTGGAAGACTTGCTTCCTTTCTGCGGTCAGACTGTTCAGGTTGACGGCTTGTTCGTTGGCGAAGGCATCCCTGCCCAGCTTTATCAGGTTCAACTGATCAAGCCGGAAGGCGGCGAATGGGCTAAAACCAATCTCCACACAAAAAAGTGGAAAGAAAAGTTCCCAGAAGCCGAGGGCAAAGGTCCGTGGTTCCGCCGCGACCCGCGTATTCTTGCGCAGACAGAGAAAAACGGCTTCTTCGGCTTGGGTAAGGAAGAAGACGCGCGCTTTATCAAAGAGTGGTACTAAGCGAACTCATTTGAAGAGGAGAGGGGGGCGTCGCCCCCTCTTTTTGTTGGTGACGCCTTTTGCCGAACAGCGCAGAGAGTTTCACACAAGGATAGATTGATGATGAAGCACCTTATCCCAGCAGTCGCTTTGTCCGGGCTGGCAGCCGTGAGCTTCGCGGCAGTCGTTGCCGTCAGCCCGCAGCAGACAGCCTCGAATGCAACCACGCCTGAGCCGACCGTGACTGTGGCGGCGTCCTTACCAAAGGTTACGTCACAGCCGAGCGCGACTGCCAAGGAACCGGAAACGAAGGATGTCGCCGGCGAGCAAATCGCCCAGCTACCCGACAATTTCCTGCCATTCGGTCAAAATATCGGGGGTGACTTTGATCTCATCGATCATTTCGGCGAACCCCGACAGCTGGAAGACTATCGTGGTAAGTTTCTCATGATCTTCTTCGGCTATGCAAACTGCGAAGCAATCTGTTCCGCAGCGCTGCCGCTTATGGCGGATACCGTGACGCATCTTGGAGACAAAGCTGGAACGGACGTTATTCCGCTCATGATCACTGTTGATCCGGAAAATGATACGCCCGATCTCATGCGCAAACGGCTTGGCGAATATCATCCCTCATTGATTGGCATGACGGGGTCGGACGGCGCGCTTGCTGACGTGCGGGCAAAGTTCAACATCCGCGTTGAAAATGTCGGTGAGGATATTTCCGGAAACCCGATTTATAACCACGGCAGTTACATTTATTTGCTGGGGGCAAACGGCGAGTTCAAAACACTGATGCCGCCGGTTTTGGAACCAAAGCAAATGGCCGATATCGTTGCGAAATATATTGAAGGCGACAAAGGGAACGGCTGAGGCGTCACATGCGTTCGTTTAATGCGGCGCATTGAATGCAAAGCGTCGCCATGGGATCAATGTCCAGCCGCTTGTCAGCGATCTCTTCCCCGCACTCCAGACAATAGCCATAATCCTCATCGGCAATCCGGCGGAATGCCGCCTCGATGCGAAGAAGGTCGTTTTGTCGACGACGTTGTTGTTCCTGCGCCATCGCTTGTCCCTGCAGGGCATCCATACGTGATAAGCGCCCGACGGACTGTTGATCAAGCTCGACCGCTGCGCGTGCCTCTTCCGAAATCGCTTGCAGCTCCGTCAACTCAGCGCGTTTTGCTTCCAGCCGTTTCCTTGCGAGGTCAACATCAATCACCATTGAGTGTTCCTTATTGCCCCATCACGCGATAAAAGAAGCCGACGGTATCAAACAACCGGGTCGTGGAGCAATGGAATGACGGTTCTTGTCCTTGGGCTTGTTTTATTTTTAGGCGTGCATTCGTTGTCTGCTTTGTTCGCCCCGGCCCGCGCCGAACTCATAGAGAAGCGGGGAGCGGGTTTCTGGAAACTGCCCTACGCGGTGACGTCATTTGTCGGCCTCATCATGATCATCTGGGGGTATGGAGCTGCCCGAGAGGTTCCAATCCTTCTTTACCAACCGCCGACCTGGACTGCGCACCTCGCGCTGGTGTTGATGATCTTCGCGCTCATTCTGCTCGTATCAGCAGAGTTGAAAGGCAACATTGCACGTGTCGCAAAACACCCTCAACTTGCTGCCGTCAAGATCTGGGCATCGGCTCATTTGTTGGCAAATGGCGATCTTGCCTCCGTTCTCCTCTTCGGCGGGTTTCTCGCATGGGCGGTATTTGCTCGCATTTCACTTAAAAAACGCGTCGCGGCCGGTTATGCGAGTGACAATCCGGGCGGCCCGCTCCGCAATGACCTCCTCGCCGTAGCGGTGGGTCTCGGGCTTTACGTGCTCTTTGTCGTCTGGGCGCACGAGTTTCTGTTCGGCGTCGCGCCGATCAACTAAGTAAAGGGGCCAAGATGTCAGCTCAAACGAAGAAGCGCCGCAAGAACGCGCTCGATATTGCGAGAATGAAAGGCGAGAAAAAGATTGTCTCGCTCACCGCTTATCATGCCCACACAGCCGGGATCATCGATCCGCATGTGGATTTCATTTTGGTGGGCGATTCCCTCGGCATGGTGATGCACGGGCTTGAAACCACGATCCCGGTCACGGTCGACATGATGATCTTGCAAGGACATGCGGTCATGCGTGGCTCGCAACAGGCGCTCATTGTCGTTGACATGCCGTTCGGGTCCTATGAAGAAAGCCCGCAGTCAGCGTTTCGCAACGCTGCGCGGATCATGAAGGAAACGGGATGTGGTGCGATCAAGCTCGAAGGTGGCGCATTGATGGCCGATACGATCCGCTTCCTTGTGGATCGCGGCATCCCGGTGATGGCGCATATTGGTTTGACGCCGCAAAGTTTCAACACGATGGGCGGCTTCAAGGTACAGGGGCGTGAAGAAGCCGAATGGGCTGCGATTGAGGCCGACGCCAAGGCCGTTGCTGATGCTGGTGCATTTTCGGTTGTCGTCGAGGGCGTCGCCGCACCACTTGCCAAGCGCCTCACTGATCAAATTGATATTCCGACGATCGGTATTGGCGCGTCGGCCGATTGCGACGGACAAATCCTGGTTCTCGAAGACATGTTGGGCCTGTCGGATTGGGTGCCGAAATTCGTGAAAAAATTCGGCTCGCTCAAAGACCACATTGAAGAAAGTGTTACCTCGTTCTCCGACGCCGTTCGCGATGGCAGTTTTCCGGCCGCTGAACATACCTACACAATGAAGGACAAATAGCGCGTCTTCGCGTTGATTTTTTAGTCCCGCAAATCTAAACAAGGGCCTCAAGGTCACAAAGCCACAGGACACGCTCTTCATGAGTGATTTTTTCCGCGAAGTTGATGAAGAAATGCGCAACGAGCGCATGCGCAATCTGTGGCGGCGTTTCGGCGTTTACATAATCGGAGTGATCGTGCTGATCGTCGTCGGCACGGCCGCCTATCGCGGATATCTCGCGTGGCAGGAAAGTCAGGCGGCGGCGTCAGGCGACCGGTTTTTGGAGGCCATTCGGCTGACGAATGACGGTGACGCGGCGGGCGCGCAGCGCATAATGGATGAACTCGCCGCGGACGGGACGGGAAAATACCCGATGCTCGCGCAATTTCGTTCGGCTGCGCTGTTGGTCAAAGAGGCGAAAAATGCCGAAGCCGTTGCCGCTTATGACGCATTGTCGAAAGATGGTGCGGTGCCCACCGATCTTCAGGATTTCGCCACCCTGCAAGCGGGCCTTGCGGCGGTAGACGTGGAAAGCTTTGATGCCGTGAAATCCCGCCTTGGCGGTTTGGTGCTTGAAGAAAACCCCTGGCGCAATCTAGCCCGCGAGGCACTCGCACTTTCTGCATGGCGGGCGAAGCAGGTGGATGAAGCCGCGCGATTGGTTGCCGAGGTGCTTGCGGAACAAAATACGCCTCAGGGTTTGCGACCAAGAATACAAATCCTGCGTGATCTGATCATTTCAAGCGGTGGCACCCTTCCGGACGTCAGCGATTCGGGCTAACTTGTCGGCAAATACTGGGCTGCGTTCTTTTCAATGGTGGTGCATTCGAAAAGGCCGCGATATGCGAAACCATTTCCGACGATCCTCACCCGCGTTGTTGGCGTCTGTTTTTCTGGCAGGTTGCCAAACACTGGCAAACGTCCCGGAGAGTGAAACAGCTGCCGTGACCTCACTGGCCGTGGCGGATGAAGCGCCAGAAAAGCCGGTTCCTTCCACTGAAACGCAATTTGCCGCAACAGCCACAGTCAGCGAAAAGGCGGAAA
>JBCBTO010000096.1:0-7285 GCA_039818625.1 Pseudomonadota bacterium | reverse complement strand
AAAAACTCAGGCTCAAGGACAAAATCACAGCGCTGGAAGATCAGCTTTTCCCGGACATCATCGCATAAGTTTAAGACCATCTCGGCGGCTTGATGCGTATATGCGATGACTTACCGAACGGCGTTGCGAGCATCGCAGGCTTCGGGCCTTATCCGAGCCTTTGCCACATACATCGCTTCATCCGCACGCCCAACAAGATCAGCAGCACTCTCAGTCTCGCCCACCGAAGCGACACCTGCGGATGCGGAAATGGTAACCGTGTTGTTCGCCGAAAGCTGAACTGGATCGCCGAATACGAGATCCAGAAGATGGCCCGTGCGCCGCTCTGCAATCTGTTCCGTGACGCTCCACAATAAAACGACGAACTCGTCACCACCGAGCCGCGCGACGATGTCAGACGAGCGCACATGCCCGGTCAACCGCTGACCGACGGTTTGAAGAACGATATCTCCGGCTGCATGTCCGTGCTCGTCGTTGATCGCCTTGAACCCGTCAAGATCGACAAACGTCAAACATGCGGGAACCTCATAGCGTCGGGAAAACGCAATTGCATTATCAAGCGCACGCAGAAAACCACGGCGATTGAGCAACCCCGTTAACTCGTCCTGAAGGGCGAGCCGTGAAAGCGTTTCGACCTGCTTTTTCAGCTTCGCGTTCTCATCCATGAGACGCTTCATAACGGCCTGCACGTCTGCGGACTGCCCGGTGATGTCAAAAGCCACCATTTGACCAACCTGCTTGTTTTTCTAGTTATGCCGCCTTTGTAGACAGTTTGGCGGCAGGTGGGTTGAAGCATCGATAACAAACCTTGGAAAACTGCGGCTAGCGTTACCAAATCGTCAACAACACAGCCCTCCCACCCTTGCACCCGATCCGCCTCCGGGTATAGTCGCGCACTTCAAAATACCGAAAATGGACGAACACAATGGGGCATGATCCAACACCTGTCGCCATCATCATGGGCAGTCAGTCCGACTGGCCGACGATGAAACACGCCGCCGACGTCCTCAAAGAGCTCGAAGTCGCTTACGATGCACGTATTGTGTCAGCCCATCGCACGCCCGACCGCCTTTACGACTTTGCCAAAGGTGCGAAAGCAGAGGGTTTCAAGGTGATCATCGCAGGCGCAGGCGGAGCTGCACACCTGCCGGGCATGTGCGCGGCCATGACACCGCTTCCGGTCTTCGGTGTGCCGGTTCAGTCCAAGGCTCTTTCGGGTCAGGACAGCCTTCTGTCCATCGTGCAGATGCCGGCGGGCATTCCGGTTGGAACCCTCGCCATCGGCAAAGCCGGTGCCACCAACGCAGGCCTTTTGGCGGCAGCTGTGCTTGCAACGTCTGATAATGCGCTTGCCGATCGCCTGGACATATGGCGGCAAAAACAAAGCGACAAAATCGCCGAAATTCCGCAAGACACTGAAGAAAACACACATGACCGATGAGCCCCTCGCCCCCGGCGCACATATCGGCATTTTGGGCGCGGGACAACTTGGGCGCATGCTGGCGCTCGCAGCAAATCCGCTCGGCTTTCGCTGCCACGTTTACAGTCCGACCACTGGCCCGGCCTTCGATGTCTGCTCCGAGGGCATGACTGCCAAATATGAGGATAAGGCCGCCCTTGCAGAATTTGGCAAGGCGGTGGACATCATAACCTATGAATTCGAAAACATCCCCGTGGAGACCGTCCGTTTCCTCGAACAGTTCTGCCCCGTGCGCCCGACACCGAAGGCTCTGGAGGTTTCCCAGGACCGGTTGACCGAGAAGCGCTTCCTCGTGAGCGCAGGCGCGAGCGTCGCGGATTTCCACGCCGTTGACACGCCGGACGACCTTGAGCGAGCCCTTGATGCGACGGATGGCGCCGGCGTTTTGAAAACCCGGCGCTTTGGCTATGACGGCAAGGGCCAGATCATGATCAACGACCGCGCCGCAATTACGGCGTCGGATGCCCTTTCGGAACTCGGCAACGTTCCACTTATCCTGGAACGGTTGATTGATTACCGTTGCGAAGTCTCGGTGATAGGTGTGCGGGCGCTCAATGGAGATGTGATGTGTTTCGATGTCGCGGAAAACGTCCACGAAAATCACATCCTGAAGACCTCAACGGTGCCCGCTTCGTTGTCAGACGATGCACAGAAAACGGCGAAAGACGTGGCGGCCCGCATTTTGAGCGACCTCGACTATGTGGGGGCCATGGGCGTCGAATTCTTTGTCGTGGACCGCGACGGGAAAACAGAACTCCTCGTCAACGAGATCGCACCCCGGGTCCACAATTCCGGGCACTGGACCATGGACGCATGCAACCACTCGCAATTCGAACAGCACATCCGCGCGATTGTCGGCTGGCCACTCGGGGTTGGCGAACGCCATGCGGACGCGGTGATGACCAACCTTCTCGGCGACGATATCAACGACTGGGCAAGCCACGCCAACACCCCGCGGGCGCATTTTCATGATTACGCGAAACGGGAAGCGCGTATCGGCCGCAAAATGGGGCACGTAAACCTGCTGAGCCCCAGAAAAGACGCTCCGTAAGCTTTGACGGAAAAGCCGCCAGTTTTTTACCAAACTGCGCGGCGCGAACCATGGACATCCCCAAGTCTTTCTGTTATGCGTTCGCAACTTGATGGCGCAGTCAGCCGTGAAGGCTGTTTGCTATTGCGCCGCGCAGCAGCAAAACACAACGAAATAAAGATAGGATAGAACGCGTGCAGGTACTCGTTCGCGATAACAATGTCGACCAAGCCCTTCGGGCGCTGAAAAAGAAAATGCAGCGCGAAGGCATCTTCCGTGAAATGAAACTGCGGAATTTTTACGAAAAGCCGTCTGAGAAGAAAGCCCGCGAAAAGGCCGAAGCCATTCGCCGTGCACGCAAACTTGCGCGCAAAAGAGCGCAGCGCGAGGGTCTCATCCCGGGGAAATCGCGCCGCTGACACCGCGACGCGTCGGGCGGCACCCCGATTGAACAAAGCCTGTAATTTGTTATGGTGTGAGCGAACAATCATCGCATCGCGTTAAGGTGTTGGGAGTGCTGTTTCGTCGGTGACGGTGAGGACATTGAAGTCCGGAGAAACACGATGGCGAACCACACCGTCTCTTTTACACGCTATGCGCTGTTTGGATTGCTCGCGTGCGCGCTGGCAGCCTGCCAGGGGACCGCTCCACTCGTCGAACTCGAAATCGCTGACCCGGCGGTCGGCTCATCAAAAAACATCGCATCCCTGACGGGCGCCATTAAGGCGAACCCCACCAACGCTGTTGCCTACAACACGCGCGGGTCCGCTTACGGATCGGCGGGCCGCCTTCGACTGGCGCTCGCAGATTTCAACAAAGCGATTGCGATTGATCAGAACTTTTTCCAGGCCTACGCCAATCGCGCGCTGATCCACAGCGCCAATGGCGACCGCGAGGCAGCCTTGGCCGATTACAACGCGGCGTTGCGCATCAATCCGTCCTATGATGTTGCCTATATCGGAATTGGAAACCTCTTCCGCGAAGAGTTGAACTCCCCAAAAGCCCTCGAAAATTTTGACAAAGCGATCCAGCTCGGCACATCAGACCCAAAAGCGTTCCACAGCCGAGGTTTGTTGTACCAGACCAACCAGCGTCACGTGGAGGCGATTGAGGATTTCACCCGGGCCATCACGCTGTCACCACGCGAACCTGCCCCATGGAACGGACGCGGCCTCAGCTACCTCGCCATTGATAACACGAAAGCGGCACTTTCCGACTTCAATGAAGCTTTGCGCCGTGACCGCAAATCCCACACCGCATGGACGAATCTTGGCTTCGCCCATGAAACACTCGGTGACAAGAAAAAGGCTGAAAAGTCCTACAATCGCGCGCTTAGGGTGAAAAGCACTTATGCACCGGCCCGCGCTGGCCTAAAACGCCTGGGCGTTAAGCCCAAGATTGAAGAGATATGATGGTTCGCCACGCATTTGCGCGGCACAAGACCGTCTAAAGAAGAAACAACGCCATCAGAACCAAAATAACGATTACACTGACAGTGCCGTATTTCGTCATTGTCATGAACAGAGCAAACGTCTTTTCGTGCTCTGGATAATCCATGGCGGAGTCTTTTTCGCTCATAGTCTTCCCCTCGAAACTATTATTCCCTCGCTATACAGACTGACCAGGACACACGCAAGCAATCGAAAGTCTATTAGGCGGCTTTCATCGTATCGAGCGCCACCTCATCAAGCGCCGCTTCCTGGCGCTTTTGCAGTGTCAGCCTGTCGAAATTCTCGATCTGTTCGTTGAACAATTCGTAAAAATTCATCTTGGCTCGCATATGCAGGAAAACGGCGCCGAGGCCGATGGCGGCCCGGTCCATGAAAACGAACTCCTGCGGTATGGTCACGGGCCCGTGCTCGCGCAACGCTTTATGGACTGTGAAAGCCTGTTTACGCCCGTAGTCCCCCGGTTTCACGTCTTCGGCGATCTCCCGCACCCGGTCTTCAAGCATGGGGCTATAGATAAACCGGGCCCAGACGGTCATCGCTTCGATGATCTCTTTGTTGAGGCCTTTGAAGCCCCATGTCTCATAGGCATGCACCACCCGATCACGGTCATCGGTCCGCAAACCGTGATAGAGATCGATCACCCCTTGCGCGAAAATGGATGGGAAAATCCGGATGCATCCGTAATCAAGAAGATTGATACCCGCTGGCTTTCCGCCTTCTTCAAAGACGGTATAATTTCCCAAATGCGGGTCCCCGTGGATGACGCCTACCTGACAGAAGGGGTGCCACCACGCCTTGAACATCGCCTCGCAAAGCCGGTTCCGATCCTCTTCCTCGTGCTCCTTATAGGTGAGCATCTTTTCACCATCGAGCCATTCCATGGTCAGCAAACGGTCCGTCGACAAATGCTCATGATAACTGGGCACGCGCACGAGCGGCTCATCGCCAAGAATATGGCCGTAAAGGCGCATATGCTTGCCTTCGCGCTCATATTGCAATTCCTCGCGCAAGCGCGCGGAGATTTCCTTCGCCATCTCGCTCGTATCGATGGCGCGTTCCATTCGGCGAAAGAGCGAAAAGACGAGATGCAATTGGTTGAGATCAGCCTCCACCGCGCTTGCCATATCAGGATATTGCAGTTTGCACGCGAGCGCTTCTCCATCGAGGCTCTGCGCCTTATGCACTTGCCCGAGGGATGCAGCGGACGTTGGCTCCTTGTCAAAGGACGCAAATTTCGATTGCCAGCCATTGCCGAGTTCAGACCGCATGCGCCGCTTCACAAACACCCATCCCATGGGCGGCGCATCGGACTGAAGCTGCGCGAGTTCAGCGGCATATTCGGCGGGCACGGCCTCAGGGATGGTCGCAATCAACTGCGCCACCTTCATGATCGGGCCTTTGAGATTTCCGAGTGCAGCGGCGAGCTCAGCCGCGTTCTTGTTCTTGTCGATATTCACGCCAAAGAGCCGGTTACCCGCCATTTTCGCCGCAATACCACCCACACCGGTGCTAACCCGGGCATAGCGTGAGAGCCTACCACCGATATTATTGTCTTCGCGTGCCATGCCAATCCCGCCTGTTTCGCAACATCTTTTGATATAAGAAGAAAACCGGACGGGGCCAGTGCCAAGGCCCGCTGATGTTCATTGGCACAAGCACGCTTGCGCGTTTTGTGAAGACGCGTTAGCACGGAGCGGATCAATGGCCCGGCAAGCAATGAAGAAACGGACTGATTTTCTCTTTCAGCTCAGCGGATGGGTTTTGTTCATCGTCTCCGCCCTGTTCTTCATCGGCGCGAGCCTGCGCGCGGGCGATGTGCTGGCCCTTTTGGGCAGCATAGCGTTTTTCGTGGCCTGTTTTATCTTCCTCGTGCCACTGATTGCCCATTTGAGAGCCGGGAACGATTAGGCATCCATCGCTTCAAGCTCGTCGATGAACCCTTCAATGAGCGCAAGCCCCTTCTGCCAGAAGGCCGGATCGCGGGCATCGAGACCAAACGGGGCGAGAAGCTCGGAGTGGTGACGCGTTCCACCCGCCTTCAGCATCTCAAAATATTTCTCCTGGAAGCCGTCCTCCGCGTTCTCATAAACCGCGTAGAGCGAGTTCACCAGACAATCACCGAATGCATAAGCATAAACATAAAACGGGGAGTGGATGAAATGCGGGATATAGGTCCAGAACGTCTCGTATCCCTCACCGAATTCAATCGCGGGACCGAGGCTTTCTTTCTGCACGGCGAGCCAAATATCCGAAATCTGGTCCGGCGTCAGTTCCCCGTCACGCCGCGCAATATGAACGCGCCGCTCAAACGTGTAAAAGGCGATCTGCCGCACCACGGTGTTGAGCATGTCCTCCACCTTCGAGGCGAGCATCACCTTGCGATCCTTCTTTGACGTCTTGGTATCAAGCACCGCGCGGAAGGTGAGCATTTCGCCAAACACACTCGCCGTTTCGGCCAGCGTTAACGGCGTGGGCGCCATGAGCGCGCCTTTGGGGGCCGCCAACACCTGATGCACGCCGTGGCCAAGCTCGTGGGCAAGCGTCATCACATCGCGGGTTTTGCCCTGGTAATTCATGAGAATGTAAGGATGCGCGCTCGGCACGGTCGGATGGGAAAAGGCTCCCGGCGCCTTGCCCTCGCGAAGCGCTGCATCGATCCAGTTGTTATCGAAAAAACGCTTGGCGATATCGCGCATTTCAGGCGAAAACGCACCATAGGCCGAAAGCACGGTATCGCGCGCATCGTCCCATGCCACAAGCGTGGTGTCCTCATCCGGTAAAGGCGCGTTGCGGTCCCAGTGCTTGAGCGCATCCATGCCGAGCCATCGGGCCTTCATGGCATAGTAGCGATGCGACAGACGCGGATAAGCATCCGTTACCGCTTTTTCCAGCGCGTCGACAACCTCACGCTCGACACGGTTTGCAAGGTGACGGCTGTCGGCGACATCTTCAAAACCGCGCCAGCGATCGGAAATTTCTTTATCCTTGGCAAGCGTATTGGTGACGAGCGTGAAAAGCCGCAAATTGTCTTTAAAGACAGTGGCAAGTGCCACGGACGCCTTTTCACGCACCACACTTTCAGGATTGACGAGCAGATTGAGGTTTTGCTCAAGCGCCAAGTCTTCCCCATCAACCTCGAAGCGTAGAGCGGCCATCGTCTCGTCAAAGAGGCGGTTAAACGCCCCGCGCCCGGTGACGGCCTTTTCATGGAACAATTCCTCGATTTTCTCATCGAGCTGAAACGGTTTGTCTTTCCTCAGGTCCTCAAACCAGGGCCGATAGCCGGATAACGCATCATCTGTGAACGCTTTTTCCAGAACGGCG
>JBCBTO010000095.1:0-7303 GCA_039818625.1 Pseudomonadota bacterium | reverse complement strand
AGGCGACTTCGCGCAACATCTGAGTCAGGGCTGAGATGACCATCGGTCCGCGCCAGATCATGGGCGTTTCTTCTTCGACCAGAAAGCCCATGGACATGACCTTCAGGCCGAAATTCTGCATGGGATGCAGGAGACGGCCTTCGGCCTGGGGTTTGCCCGTCAGGCCCAGAAGGCGCGGCATGGATGGGCCGTAAATGTCGGCGTCGAGAACGCCCACCTTGTGGCCGAGCGCCGAAAGGCCTAGCGCGAGGTTGATCGACGTCGTCGATTTGCCGACGCCGCCCTTACCGGACGCGACTGCGATGATGTGTTTGACGCCCGGCACGCCGGCTTTTTGTTCCTGCGCTGGTTGGGGCGCAGTGCTTCTTTGCTGGGGCGGAGGAGCTGATGCCGCAGGGCCTTTTGGCGCAGGGCGGGGCCGAGGTGGTGGGCTCCCGGCCTTTTTCTCGGCAGTCAGGACAGCAGTGACTTTCTCAACACCGTCAACATCCATAACGGCTGTCTCAGCCGCCTTGCGGAGCGGCTCCAGTTCCTCGGCGCGTTCGGCGGGGACGGAGATCGAGAACATCACCTTGCCGTTGGTGACAAACACGTCGGAGACGAGGCCGAGCGACACCAAGTTGCCCTCAAGGTCGGGGCCTTTCACCCGGCTCAATTGGCTCAGCACCGCCTGTTTCAGATCATCGCTCATCAACGCCTATCCCCGACCACTTTTGGAAGTCGGCAAGCTAATGCGGATTGTTATCAGGTCAAGTGAAAAAGCCAGCACGCCAACGGTCAAGGTATGACGACACCGCCGTGTAGATCACGCCGTTTGAGGCTTTGACGCCGCGCGCCAAGGCTGGCTCTTGAACCACTTGACGAGGTAGGCGACGAACACCAGCGTGATCATGCCGCCGATGTTCACCACAGCAGAATGCAGCCACCGCCATTCCGACCCGGGAGCCGTGATGTGGAAGGGATGATCGACCGGTGGATAGAAGGTGTAGCCGATGATCTGGGCAAACAGCATGGAGAACAGGAAGATCGCGAGGGACTGCTGCCCGACCGTCATGACGATCTTCACGAACTTGCCCCACAGGCCGGATGAGATCAGGCGCTTGCCGCCCTCACCCACCGCAATCCAGGCGAGATAAGCGACGGACAGGAAGTGGATGAAGCGGAAAAGCCCGAAGTCGGTTTTCCAGATCAGCCAACGCATGTCCGTCCGGATATCCTTGATGGTCATGCCCTCTTCACGCCAAAGGGTGAATGTCGCGGTCTTGAGCCATTGATTAAGGCCCTCATCCCACAGCGAGCCACCGAAAATCCGGAAATAGGCTGTTGGCAAGGACAAGATGATGAAAGCGACCGCTGCTGCAATCAGCCACTTGTTGACGGGTGGGGCCGGAATCCAGCCGCGCATGAAAGCAAAGCCGGTGAAGAAAATGAGCTGCCAGCCAAAGGGGTTGAAAAACCATTCGCGGTTGCGTTCCCAAAGCTGGTCAACCCCCTCGGGGATCGTCCCGCCATGATACCACAATGACCAGTTCTCGTTGTTCCAAGGCTCGGCCGGAAATCTCAAGAAGCTGTAATCGGTTGCATAAAACCAATTGTTCCAAGCCTCGATATTTGCGGCGAGCCACAGCAACCCACAAAAGGCGAGCGCCACATTTGGAGAAATCCGCGACAGGCCCATCACAATCGGGATCATGATCAGGATCACGATATACATGGGCAGGATATCGAAGTAGTTCGGCACATAAGTCAGCGACATCAGGCCGATGAGTTGCTGATCGGTGTCACGCTCAAAGAAGTGCATCAGGTTCAGACGCGCCTTCATGAAATTGCCGTGGTCACCGATGACGTCAATCATTGACACCCACAGGCATACGGCAAGAAACAGGCCGATATGCGCCCAGTAAACTTGCCATACCCTGTGGGCCACCCTCGCAGTACCCATAAACCACCCGGCACGGTCGAAAACGGCGGCGAATGCCAGCGCAGAAGCCATGCCTGAGCAGAAGACGAAAATCTCCGTCGCGTCGGAATATCCAAAGCGCGCCGGAATCCATAATGTCCAGGAATTCCAGGATGTGTGCGCGATAAGGATGATGAACATCGCGATGCCACGAAAGAAATCGAGGCGCGGATCGCGGGGACGTTTGCCCTTTACGGCATCCGGCGAGACGGGCGGCGCTTTGGCGGGCGACGTTTGCTGGAATGTCTGGACTGACGGTTGTTCATTCATCTTTTGGCCCCGGCATCCTGTTTGCCTCGGCGTCTCGTCAACACTGGCATGCACACTTCTTCAAATCAGACTGCTTTTGAAAGCAAAATGACACTTTTTATGTAGATGATCTGGACAATTAGACCAGTCTATTTTTCATGACAATCGCGTGTATGGCCGCCGCGCGACCCCGCGTTGCAGTTGTGTTTGACGCGCGCAAATGAGAGCGCGTGGATGCTTGCCGTTACGCTACAACCGACGAACGATGGGCCGCCCAGCCGACCATGGCATCATCCGACCGTCCGGTCAGGGCTGCGTGCATGCGGTCGCGCGCGTAGGAATCTTCAACGCTTCGCCGCCATGTACGGTCCTCGATCAAGGCTTTTGCCTCCGAATAACGCCCCGCCTTCAAGCCGGCATCAATGGTCATGCGTTCAAACACATCGCGCTGTGCGTGGCTGCCGCCGATCTGCTGGATGTTGGGACGGGCAGATGCGAGTTTTTCGAAGGCATCGCTGAATTCGCCGTGGTAATAGGCTTTGATGCCCTCAGCCGCCGCAACGCCCGCAAGCCGGTTGACATCGTCCATGTCGCGAACGCCCACATCTCCATTGGTGCGCATGGTCTCGATGAGTTTGTCCATGGCGGCCGTTTTGTTGGCGCGACCGAGTGCGTGCATATAATGCAGGTCGGCAAAAACAACGCAGTTATCGCCAGAGCGCTTGTCACACAACTCCACGAGCTCTTCCCAGCGATTGCCGACATCGACGCCCATGCCTTCCAAACGCACCAGCAAGGATGTGCCGTTTGAGATGTCGCGGTAATCGTCGGTGTGCTCTTTTCGAATGTCTTCGTCATAAAGCGCGAGCACTTTGTCGTAGTCGCCGACTTCGAGATAATGGAGGGCGAGGTGCCAGAAGAAGTGGAAGCTGAAATTGTTGCAATGGGCCCATTGGTCAGGCCGCGCCTCCAGCCAGCGAATGCCCGTTTCAGCTTGTGCCGTCATGTCATACACATGGGCGACCGCGTGGATACCCCAGGCATCGTCCGGTGCCATCATGACGCCTTCCTTGCCGAATCGTTCCGCCGCTTTATAGTCGCCGGTCTCTTCGAGCGCAAAAGCATGGCACCCGTAGACGTAGCCGGTCGCCGCATTGTCGCGTGAAAAGCGCTCGACGGCGCGCAGGCTTGACGCGCGCATGCCAAACCGGTCGCCGAGCATGAAGCGCAGCGCGTGAGCGAGTTTGAAGGCCATGGCGTCTTCAGGCTCGTAGTCAGCAATCGCATCGAGCACAATGGCGGCACGCGTCCAATGGCCTTGATGAACGAGCGTGAGCGCTGTCAAATAGTCTGTCTCGCGTCGGGCGCTGCCACCGCGCTTGCGGTGAGCTTTTGAAGCGATTTCCACGCACTCACCAACATTGGCCACCAGTTCGCGGCGCCCCAGAAGCGATGTGAACAGGCCCTTGCAAACGAGCCCGAGGACATTGTCCGGGTCGAGTTCCAGCAAGGTTCCAAGGTGGACGGGTGTCGATGCGCCATGGGCGAGAAACGCGTGGTTCATGGCGTTCCATGCCGTCAAAGCCGCATCAGGATCGGGTCCGCCGATCTCAATCTCACAACCGTACATATCCTGCATCGTCATCGAACACCTTTTCGGGCGATCGCCCGCCTCCAAGTCTTTACATCAGGTACATTTGCACCATCGTACGTATCGTTATCGCCACCACCGCCTGAACGCTTCCTGAACAGGGAGATTGGTTTCGAACACGAAAAAAGAACCGAAATCACATATTTGTGAGCAAATTTTTCCTAATTTTTTGCCGAATTGAGCAACTGAACGATAAGAATGGGGCGTTTTCGAGTTCAGCGTCCGGAATGTGGTCATGGCCAATATCGCCGATATACAGTCTCCAAGCCCAAGCACCTTGCCTCTCATTCCGAAGCAGCAATTGCCGATCGTTTTGCTCGGTGTTGCGGGACTTTGTGCTGTGGCGCTTCTTGCCATCCAGAACGGTAATCTGAACCGCGGGATGGCCGTTCTGATCGGCGGATTTGCCGGTTTTGCGCTCTATCACGCGTCGTTCGGATTTACGGCCGCCTGGCGACGCATCGTGGTTGAGCGACGTGGCAATGGCTTGCGTGCGCAAATGCTGCTCATCGGCATCACATGCTGCGTCTCATTCTTTCTGATCGACTACGGGCGCGATGTTACGCTGCCGTGGTTTGGCGGCGAGGACTGGACTTTGCGCACCGGAGGTTTTGTGAACCCCTGGGGGGTCGGCTCAGCAATCGGCGCATTCATGTTCGGTTTCGGCATGATGTTCGGAGGCGGCTGCGCGTCCGGCACACTCTTTACATCCGGCGGTGGATCGAGCCGCATGGCGATCACGCTGTTTTTCTTCATTATGGGCTCGGTGATTGCGACGCATCATCTCGGCTTCTGGCACGGATTGCCGCGCTTTGGTGGCTATTCTTTCGTGAACGACCTTGGAGCGCCGAGTGCACTCCTTTTGTTTCTCACCGTGTTGGGTGCGATTTACATCGGCACCATCGTGATTGAAAAACGCACATGGGGCGACACCGAAGGGTTCGGTGAGACGGAGAGCCTGCTGCGCGGCAAATGGTCGAAACTCATCGGTGCACTCGCGCTTGTCATTGTCTCCGTCGGCACGCTTCTCGTGCTTCACAGACCGTGGGGGATCACATCCGGCTTCGCGCTTTGGGGGGCCAAGATGTTTTATGCCGTTGGCATTCCCGTTCAGGAATGGCCAGCCTGGAGCGTCAATCGGCTGGAACGTTCCGTTTTTGCCGATGCCACATCCGTCATGAATTTCGGGATCATTTTCGGAGCCATGGTCGCAGCCGGACTCGCCGGACGTTACAAGCCAACTTTCAAGATTGCACCAAAGGACCTTGCGACTGCCATTATTGGCGGGCTTTTGATGGGCTATGGCGCACGCTTGGCTTACGGCTGCAACATCGGCGCTTATCTTGGAGGACTGGTTTCAGGGTCGATGCATGGCTGGTGGTGGCTCATTTTCGGCTTCATGGGCAGCGTTTTGGGAACCCGAATGAAGCTGCGGTTCAATCTTTAATTTAAGAAACGGGAACTTGAATACATGAAAAGTACATGGATATTTTTGATATTGATCGCGCTAACATTTGCTGTGACTGATATGACCCACGCCGAAAGCGTCGCGCCGCGACAAGGCTGGGTTGTCACGAAAACTCCACACCCCTACCGCGCCCTCTATCCTCGTTTGAAAGACGCCATCAAAGCCAACAAGATGGGACATATCACGACGGCAAGCGCGACGCTCGGTGCGAAAGGCCGTGGCCTTACAATCCCGGGCAATCGGGTCGTCGGCGTTTACAACAATTTCTGGGCCGTGCGCATGTTAGACGCGAGCGTGACAGCCGGCATTGAGGCCCCGATCCGCTTTTACCTGACTGAGAATTTCGACGGAACATCGACCTTGTCCTACAAAACACCGACAGCGGTGTTTGCGCCCTATTTCGAGGAAGCAGACCCGGACCTGCAAGTTATGGCCGCAGAGCTTGATGTCGTTTTCAAGGCCATCCACGACCAGACCGTCTCTCAATGAAGGGCTTCGCGCATACGTGACACTCCGCGTTGACGCCGCAACTGGAAAGGTGCGCTACTATCAAGTCTGAATGAAAAGGGGACGGGAATTCAGACATGGTTTTCAGGCGGGCAAAACCCTCAAGCTGGCGGCGATGTAAATCTGCTCTCGCCTTTATGCTGGCAGTTTTGGCTGGGTCATCCGGTCATGCCCAGGACGCACCGGAAAACTGCACCCATGATGCGATGCTGGTGTTCGACAGCTCCGGATCGATGGCGGAAATGGGGTTTAATGGTCTCGACACGCCGCGCATCTTTTCCGCACGCGAAGCTCTGCAACGTGCGCTGCCAGATATCACACCCGTGCGCCGGGTCGGTCTGATGGTCTACGGACCGGGGCCTGCCGAGGTATGCGCGAATGTCGACTTGCTGTTGCGCCCCGCGCCAGACGCAGCGGTGAAAATCATCCACGCAGTCAGTCAATTGACGCCAGGCGGACAAACACCCCTTACCGTATCCGTTAAACGCGCGGCTGAGGTTTTGGGCGCGCCCGACAAGCCCGGGACGGTGGTCCTCGTCACAGACGGCAAGGAAACCTGTGGCGGTACGCCCTGTCGGCTCGCAGCCAACCTCGCCGCAGACGCACCAGGGCTCGTCGTTCATGTAATCGGATTTCAGGTGCGCGGCGATTTCTTCGCATGGCGCAGCTCGGCCGAGGCGGAGAGCTATACGGACAGCAACACCGTGGCGCGTTGTCTCGCCGACCGCACAAGTGGGCTCTACGTCTCAACCGAGACCGTTGATGAGTTGACAGCGGCCTTAAGGCAAACATTGGGCTGTGCTGCAATTGGCTGAGAGGGCACCCGAATTCAGGCAACGCGGACCAATCTCGATCCGCGTTGCGCTCTCACCCCCATCAATTTGGGGCGTGTGCTTCGCTTAGAAGATTGCAAGGTCCTCATCGACCACGACAAACGTGATCGTCTCTTCGGCGATAAGATCACCGGCACCATCATCGTCGGAAAACGCCCGCGCGGTCAGAGTGTGTTCACCCGGCGTCAGAAGCCCCTCCTGAAAGAGGTTCCCGGTCGCCGTGTTGTCCCCGAAAACTGCGAACGGAACGAAGTTTTCCGTCTGCATGAAGATGCCATCGAGATCGAACACGACAGATTCTACCACGTCTGGACCTTCCACCGATGCAACGATGGAAAGATTGCCGTCCTCGTCGCCCACAGTATCCCCATTGAGTATGGTTTCATCGAAGAAGATGGCGTCGGATTCGCTGTTTGCCGCGAAGAAGACGATATCGTTTTGTGGTGGCTCATCATTCCCCGTGGGCGTGAAGGATATCTTCTGCAGGTTGAAATCGGACTGATTGTTCCGGGTTGGCGTGTCGCCCCTATAAAGGTCTTCGGCTGTCAGGTCGATTTTTGAAACGCCTTCCAAATCCAAAGAGAAGGCCCAGACATTGTCACCGCGCGGGTCGCCATTGACATTTGGATCGAGAA
>JBCBTO010000094.1:0-7303 GCA_039818625.1 Pseudomonadota bacterium | reverse complement strand
AGGCCGAGCGGATAACGACCCGGATTGCGGACATCGCCGCCCACGACCACCGCATTTGACCGGTTTTGCGAGATCGCGACGAGCGCTTGAGGCTGGATCGCTTTTTCCTCAAGGCGCGCCACAATCTTGCGTTCGACGCGTGCAGGCGTATCCCCATCGACCGTAATCTGTCCCGCATAAGGCAGCGAAATCTGGCCGGTCTGGGAGACCGTCACCGCCGGAAAATTCTGCGATCTTTGCGTTTCAGAGGAGAACAGGCCGCCCTGCCCCGCCTCAAATACAGTGATATTGAGGATATCCCCGACACCAATCGTCTGCCGGTGATTGTGAACATGTTTTGTCGAGAAGCGCTCGGCGAAGCTCTTCGGGACGAAGTTCTTCAAGAAACCACTGACATCGCGGTCGAGATCGACGAGCATGTAAGCGAACTCGCCAGACGGAAGCTCTGCTCCTGCTTCAATACGGGATGCGCTCGGTCCGGCGGAGGGTATCGTCGCACATCCGGCCAGTCCGAGCAGTAAAAACATCAAAAGCGTCAGCCGGAAAATCACGATTGGACGCAGTCCCCATTCTTATTATCGATCTGTCCCGGAGATCGACTTTGTCCCATGTCGGTATCAGACCCACCGTCGCGCTTCAAGTTCAACGGTCAGGCCGCAAACGAGAACACTCGCTGTTGTGGCGGGTATATCACATGCCTATGAAGGATAACGAAAAATTACGACGATCACATCAATTTCAAATGTTATGGAAAATGCTTCGTTAACCTTGTCATACGGGTGTTGCTGTTTGCTTTGACGACAAATAAAGTCTTATACTGACTCCGTCCGGTTGTATCTTAAAAAAATGCAACCATAACATACTATTTCACAAGCAGGTGCTGGTGCGTCAAGGGGGCGGCCACCGAGCTGGGCCACGGCTCCTGCGAAGACACGTGCCGGATAATGAAAAGTCAAACTCTCAACGAAGCGCACGCATCCTCCGAAAGACCAGCGATCGGCATCATGGGGGTGTCATGTCGCCTTCCAGGGGCCGAGGATTACGGTGCGCTGAAGGCACTGCTGCTCGACAATGTGTGCGCTGTGAGCGAAGTGCCAGCCGACCGCTTTCGCAAAGCGCGATATTTTCATCCCAATATGGGAGTGCCCGGCAAGAGCTATACGTTTGCGGCGGGCGTCCTTGACACCATTTGGGATTTTGACCCGACACCCTTCGGCATTTCTCCGCGCGAAGCGACCCAGATGGACCCGCAACAAAGACTGCTGTTGCAGGTTGTTTGGGAAGCAATCGAAGATTGTGGCGTGGCGCACACGACGCTCGCCGGACATCGCGTTGGTGTTTATGTGGGCGCGTCTTCCACCGACCATCGCGATCACAACACTTTCGATGCCGGGTCCACCGACCCTTACATGATGACGGGCAACACGCTGTCGCTCATCTCAAACCGCATTTCTTATATCTTCGATTTTCAAGGCCCGAGCTTTACCGTTGATACGGCGTGCTCATCATCATTGGTGGCGATGTCGAACGCAGTCCACGACCTTCAGGCGGGCACCATCGACACGGCGGTCGTCGCAGGCGTAAATGCGCTTTTGTCGCCTTTTCCCTTCATCGGGTTTTCTGCCGCCGGGATGCTGTCCCCCGTGGGACGATGCAAAGCGTTTGATGCCGATGGGCAGGGTTATGTCCGCGCGGAAGGCGGCGTCGCCGTCATCCTGCAGCGCACCGACCTTGCCGATGATGCGATTCGCATGCCTCGCGCGCGCGGCGAGATCCTGGCCGCAGGTGTCAACAGTGATGGCAAGACTGTGGGTGTGTCGCTGCCGTCGGAGAAAACGCAAGGCGCTTTGCTGCGCCAACTTTATGACGAGGCGGGGGTCGGCGCTGACGATGTCACGTTTTTCGAGGCGCACGGTACGGGCACGCGGGTTGGTGACCCCGCAGAGGCAAGGGCTGTCGGCGAGGTCATCGGTCGACACCGCACCAAGCCGCTTCCCATCGGGTCGATCAAATCCAATATCGGGCATCTGGAACCCGCAGCTGGCCTCGCAGGACTTTTGAAGGCGCTCATCGCTTTTGAAGAAGGCGTTCTGCCCGCCTCACTTCACTTCAAGACACCGAACCCCGACATCCCGTTTGATGATTACAAACTCCAAGTGGTGAATGAAAATCTGCCACTTCCGGCCTCGGAGACGCCACGCCACGCTGGCGTGAGTACCTTTGGCTTTGGCGGCACGAATGCCCATGTCATCCTGCGCGAAGCGCGTTCAGTAGCCACTTCAAAGGCCGCCCTCCCCCATGCAGGTGCGAGCGTTGACGGGAATCCGCGTGTTTTGCGTCTTTCCGCCCATGGCGACGGCGCGCTTCGGGCAATGGCGCAGAGTTATGCGCGCCTTCTGGATGAAAACCCGGGTCTTTCCATTGAAACACTTCAAATGGCCATTGAGCGGCAACGGCCACATCTAGCCGATACTTTGTGTGTGCGGGCTGAGAGCACCGCTTCGCTAAGTGCCGCACTCGACCGCTTTGCCGGGGGAGATGATACAGAGCTTGTGCTTTCAGGTGCTACGCTTGCCACAGGCCGCGCGGAGCGGGTTGGTCGTCACGTGGCCTTCGTCTTCACCGGCAACGGCGCGCAGTTCGCCGGAATGGGACGGGACGAGTATCACAACAACGCGGACTTTAGGGAATGCTTTGACGCTATCAGCGACAAGGCCGATGCAGTTCTTGGCTGGTCTGCGCGCGACATGCTGCTCGGCGACGACCTTGAGACGGATATCGAGTCATCTGCGATTGCCCAGCCGCTTCTCTTCTTGCTCCAGATTGCTGTGGCGCGCTCGCTCGGCGATATCGGAATTGTGCCGCATGCGTGTTTTGGCCACTCGGTCGGCGAGGTCGCGGCCTCCGTGGTTGCCGGAGCCTTGTCACTTAAGCAAGGCATCAAGGTCATTCACGCGCGCTCCCAACAACAGGAGACGACACGCGGCAAGGGCAAAATGGCTGTGGGTGCCTTGTCTGCTGCGGACGCGGAAACCGTGCTTTCCACCGTGCGCAAAGACGGCCACACGATCGCGCTCGCCGCAATCAATGCGGATACATCGGTGACTGTCTCCGGTGATGTTGAGGGCATTGAAAAATTTGCCAAAGCTGTAAAAGCGGGCGGACGGCCGTCGAAGGTACTCGACCTCGATTACGGCTTTCACTGCGCTCTGATGGATCCGATTGAGAGTGGCCTCAAGGACCAGCTTTCAGACCTCAGACCGGGCAAGAGCCATCATGCTTTCATTTCAACGGTGGACGGCGCGCAGCTCCAGGGCGAAGCACTCGACGGGACGTATTGGTGGCGCAACATTCGAGAACCGGTCCTGTTTCAAAAGGCCGTCGAACAGGCTTACGATATTGGGTGTCGCATCTTTATCGAGATCGGTCCGCGCGCGCTTTTCAGAAGCAACGTCAAGGATGTTCTGAGCGATAAATCCGAAGCGATTACATTCATCGATACGCTGAAGCAAAAGAGCGGATCGGACCCACAGTCGCAGTCTCTGATCGGACACCACATTGAGCTCGCGGCACTCGCGGCGATGTCATCCGGGGCGCAGCATCAGGCGGCCAAGGCACAAACCACAGATCTGCCCTTGCACATCACTCTGCCAAGTTATCCGTGGCAGAACAAAACCTTCAAGGTGGAGCAATCGCAGGAAGCAACGGATGCGTGGGGGAAGACCGGCGATTATCACATGTTGCTTGGCCATCCCGGACATACGGACGCACGTTATTGGCGCAGCCATCTCGATGCGCATGTGGTGCCGTTTCTCCGAGACCATAAGGTCGACGGCAAGATTATCGTTCCAGGCGCGGCGCTTGCCGAGATGGCGCTGGCCGCTGCCCGGAGCTTCTTTGACAGTGACCAAGTCGAAATCCGGGATATGGATATCGTGCGGGCCATGGAGCTCAGCGATGAGTTTATGCTTGAGACAAACACCGAGATTTCCGCAGATGCATCAAGCGTGTCGATCTCAAGCAGGCGCCGTCTGAGCGACGATGAATGGTCGCTCCACGCCAATGCGCGGATTGCGAAAATTCCCACATCCTCGCTTTTGTCGAGCGGTGAAGAAGATGGGACGGAGCGGGAGGATGTGACATCCAGAGAGAATGCCCCATCCTCTATCGCCCCTGAAAAGCTTTATGACCTCGCCATTGCCCACGGGCTTGATTACGGCCCGACATTTGCCAGGGTTCGGCAGGTGATTGAGCTTGATGACAATGTGCTCCATGTGGCGCTGGCTGACCCCAACCCCGCTTTTGAAGCCATTGCCAATGCGCAGTCCTTTGGCCTTCATCCGACGGATCTCGACGCGGCCTTCCACGGGCTGCTTGCACTTTATGAGCGGTCTGCAGGCGCGATCAAAAAGGGATATATCCCCATCCGATTTGGTCAATTGCGTGTGGTGCGACCGACGGAGCGCGCCGCGTCTGCGCGCGTGCGGGTTATTCGCCATACGCCAAGGACAATGACCGCCGATTTTCATCTCTATAACGCGGAAGGAGATGAGATCGCGAGCCTTCACGATGCCCGCTTCCGGGCGGCATCACTGGTCCAGCGGCAAAAACTGGAAGACTACACGTACCACTACCGTCCACAGCTTACCCCTTATCCGGCGGACCTGTCGCCCGATAACCTGCAAGGCGGAGCCAAGGGATATGATGAGGCGTCAACAAGCCTGCCCGACGGTGAATGGAGTGGGTATGAGCCACGCCTTCTCCTGGAAGCGGCCGCACAGCGCATCGCCTTTGACGCGGTGTCCCTTTATACGGACGACGGAACCATCGCGTCCCAAAGTCTTTTGCAGCGCGGTTTCCTGCAGCCCTCCGACATGGCGCGGCTTTCTTCTTTTCTCGCGATTTTGGATGGTGTTGGTCTCGCACAGCGTCTGGGCGGTGATGAGGACATTTGGTCCATTTCTGCACAAACTGACCTCCCCGAAGCGTCGATCATTTTACAGACCGTGCTCGCCGACCACCCGCTGTGGTCTGCAGAGGCGATCATGCTGTCGCATGTTGCCCAATACACGAAACAGGCAGGACTCGCCGCGCCGGAAGCTGACAGCCTGTTTGAGCTTGCGACGATGGATCACTACAGAACGGCTTCGCCCGAAGCGCGCCTTCATGTCGACGCCGTTCTTGCAGGCCTCGAACACGCGCTCGCCGCATGGCCAAAGGACCGCGCCATACGCATTTTGGAGATTGGAAATCGTGGCGGTGGCTTGACACGGAAGCTCGCCCGCCTGCTCGCCGATGGGCGCGGGAAGCTCGTCAGCGCCGGATCGGATCAACGCACCAACGGCCTTTTGCGGGTCGCCACGGCCCGGGATGCCCATGTGACGATCGTCGACGTGGACGCTTTGCCGGGGCTTTTGGAGGACAATGTACCGTTTGATTTTGTGGTGAGCGCCAGCGGATTGCACAAAGAGGCGCAGTCCGAGATGCTGCTGCGCCACGGTTCACGCGCCCTTCGTGGCGGTGGACATCTCATTGTCAGTGAAACGACGCCGACAACGCTGCACGATGTCATGTTCGGGTACAATGCCGGGTGGTTTGACCGAACTGCGAACGAAGCGTTCCCGCTTTCGGCCCAACGCGTTGCGGAAGAATGGTCGCATGTCTGCGAAGGTGCGGGCTTCCGCGATATTTCGGTCGACGGGGGGGATGACGAGACCCTTCCCATGGTTCTGGTACGCGGCACGACCGAACCGCCCGCAAGCGAAGCGTCGAACGTAATCACACTGCATCGACCGACCAAGCTCGATGAGCGCGACGCAACCGAAGAAGCCTGTCCGGTCGTCATCCTTTCAGATGCTGATGATGATTTTGCAGCCAGTGTAGTCGACAGGCTCGGCTCTGGTGCCCACACCATCACCGTGGCTCTCGATGATACCCGCGTGGAGCGTCTTTCCGATCTTAAGAGCGTACTGGGTGAATCACAGATTCATGTCGTTGACGCAACGCACGCATCCCATGCGGAGACGCAAACGGGCCTTTCCAATCGGGTAAAACGGTTGAACGGCCTTTTGAGAACGCATAGCCAGACGATGAAATCCCTATGGATCATCGCGGAAGGCGGAGCGCGCTCGCTTGCCGATTTGGGGCCGACGTCACCACCGGAAAGCGGCATTTGGACGTATGCGCGGACGCTGCGCAACGAATATCCGGATATCACGATCCGCACCGTGGATTTTGATAACAAGCTCTCAGAAGACAGACGGCGCTCACTTTTACCCGGCTTACTCTTGGCCCGACCGACCTGGAGCGAGGCAATCCTTTCCAATTCCGCCGTGGTCGAACTTTCGACATCGCTCGGCGCGCCCTCGTCCGATGACATCACCGGCGAAGAGGCACTCGATGCCTCCATCGGCAGCACCTTGTCCTTCGAGGACCTCGCAGGCCTTGACGATCTCAACTGGCAGCATCGTGTGCGCCAAGCACCCGGCCCACACGAGGTCGAGGTGGAGGTTGCGGCAACTGGCCTCAATTTCCGGGATGTCATGTGGGGACTTGGTATTTTGCCCGATGAAGCGCTGGAAGACGGCTTTGCTGGCGCGACACTCGGTTTTGAGTGTTCGGGCCGCGTGATCGCCGTCGGTCATAATGTCACGAAGCTTGCGGTCGGTGACCCGGTGATTGCACTTGGACCCGCATGTTTCTCCTCCCATGTCACAGTCGACGAAATCAGCGTCAGCCGCCTGCCGGATGATGTCGACGTCGTCGCTGCGGCAACCATGCCCGTGACATTTCTCACCGCCTACTACGCGCTCGATGAATTGGCACGGCTCGAAGAAGACGAATGGGTGCTCATACAAGGCGGTGCCGGGGGTGTGGGTCTCGCGGCGATCCAAATCGCCCAGTTGAAAGGTGCGCGCATCATCGCGACTGCAGGGACCGACGAGAAGCGAAATCTTCTGAGGACACTCGGTGTCGATCACGTTCTCGATTCCCGCTCGCTTGATTTTGTCGATGCGGTGATGGCGATCACCGGCGAGGGTGTGGATGTCGTCTTGAACTCGCTGTTTGGCGAAGCCATGGAACGCGGGATCGAACTCTTGAAACCGTTTGGGCGTTTTCTTGAACTCGGCAAGCGCGATTACTACGGCAACACCAAAATCGGATTGCGCCCGTTCCGCCGCAACATCACCTATTATGGCATTGATGCCGACCAGCTTTTGTCGCAAAAGCCGAAACTCGCCGAGCGCCTGTTCAAAGAATTGATGGCGCATTTCGAAAGCGGCCAATTTTCGCCCCTGCCCTA
>JBCBTO010000093.1:0-7320 GCA_039818625.1 Pseudomonadota bacterium | reverse complement strand
CAAGCGGCGTGGAACTTTCTTGAAAAGTCGGAAGAAATTCTCCGTCGTTTGGCGGGCGATCTCAGCCTCACTGACGCCCTTTACATCTGCGAGGACCTGCGCGGTGTGGGAGGTAAAGGCGGGCTCGTTGCGCCTGCCCCTATATGGCGTCGGCGCGAGATACGGCGCGTCCGTTTCAACAAGCAATCGATCAGACGGTACATCTGCCGCAATATCCCGGATTTCCTGCGCGTTCTTGAACGTCAAAATCCCTGAAAACGACACATAATGGCCGAGGTCGACGCCGACTTTTGCAAGGGCTGGACCTGATGAAAAGCAATGCAAAATCGCCGGAAACAAACCTTTCGCGGACTCGCTTTCAAGGATGTCGATCATGTCACGATCTGCGTCCCGCGCGTGTATCACCAAAGGAAGGCCGGTTTCGCGCGCGATCTCAATATGCATTTTGAGGCCGCGTTTTTGGTCAGCTGGCGTCGATTTGGCATAGTGATAATCAAGGCCTGCCTCGCCGACGGCGATCACATCATCTGAAATTGTTTTTTCCATTATTTCAGAAGAAGATACATCCGTTTCTTCGCTTGCATTATTCGGATGTGTGCCGACTGAACAAAAGACATTCGGATAGCGTTGCGCAACGGCAAGAACCTGGTCAAATTGACGGACCCGCGTACAGATTGTCACCATGAGCCCAACGCCAGCCGCACCCGCGCGCGCAACCACATCGTCAAGCTCATCTTCGAAATCTGGAAAGTCGAGATGGCAATGGCTGTCGACCAGCATGGATCAGCCTTCCTCCGGCTCCACGTAGCGCGGGAAAACGCCGACGGGCTTGTCGATCGTCGTTCCATCTTGAAGGCGCGATCCGCTGCCGAGATGGGCGAAGTCCCGCGCGCCTTCGGGCACTTTCAAAATGTCCAGGAGCTTGGATGCAGAGGTGGGCACAATTGCCTGCGCGAGGATTGCGACCTGACGCACCACTTCGGCTGTGACGTAGAGTACCGTCGCCATGCGCTCGGGGTTGGTCTTCTTCAAGGCCCATGGTTCTTGTGCTGCAAAGTATCGGTTGGCTTCTGAAACCGTGTCCCAGACAACGGCCGTCATCTGATGAACTGCATGGGTCTTCATCGCGGTGCGACATTGGTCGATCATGCTATCTGCCATGTCGAGCATGGCCTGATCCGCTTCTGCCACATCAACCGGTGCGACGAAGACACCGTCCATGTTTTTGAAAACCATCGATAACGATCGCTGGGCAAGATTTCCAAGATCATTGGCAAGGTCGGCATTCACGCGGTTCACAATGGCTTCGTGGCTGTAGCTTCCGTCCTGCCCGAATGGCACATCGCGCAGCAGAAAATACCGGATTTGGTCGGTGCCGTAATGTTCTGCAAGCGCGAAAGGATCAAGCACGTTGCCGACCGATTTCGACATCTTCTCACCCTTGTTGAGCACGAAGCCGTGGCCGAACACCTGCTTTGGAAGCTCAAGCCCGGCGGACATCAAGAACGCTGGCCAGTAAACAGCATGAAAGCGGGTTATATCCTTGCCGATGATGTGAAGGTCGGCAGGCCAAAACGCCTTATACTGCGAGCTTTCGGTATCCGGGAAGCCAACGCCGGTCAGATAATTCGTCAGCGCATCCACCCAGACATACATGACATGTTTTTCATCGCCTGGAACGGGCACGCCCCAGTCGAAGGTGGTTCTCGAAATGGAAAGGTCGCGCAAGCCTGATTTGACAAAGCTTACGATCTCATTGCGCCGTGCTCCCGGACTAATGTAGTCGGGCTGTGTTTCGTAAAGGTCGAGAAGCTTGTCCTGATATGCAGAAAGTCTGAAAAAATAGCTTTCCTCATCGACCCACTCCACCGGTGTCCCTTGAGGTCCATAGCGCACGCCATCGTCCCTCACCTCGGTTTCGCTCTCGTCGTAGTAGGCCTCGTCGCGCACCGAGTACCAGCCAGAATAGGCATCCTTGTAGATGTCGCCGTTGTCCGCTATGCGCTGCCAGATCACCTGGCACGCTTTATGGTGGGCGTCATCGCTGGTTCGGATGAATTGATCCGGTGAGCATCCAAGCGCGTCGGCCATTTTCTGAAAGACCGGGGTGTTTTTGTTCGCCAGTTCCCGGGCGGTTATGCCCTGGGCGCGCGCGGTTTGGACCATTTTGATGCCGTGCTCGTCGCTTCCCGTCTGGAAAAAAACGGTCTTTCCGTCGAGCCTGTGGAAGCGGGCAATGGCATCGGTTGCGATCAGCTCATAGGCATGGCCGATATGCGGCGCGCCGTTCGGATAAACAATGGCTGTCGTTATGTAAAAATGATCGTGTTTCGACATAGGTCTCGTCGGTCGTCACACCGCTCGCAAATCTTGAAAAGATGCGAGGACGGTTTGTTTGCGGTCTAGATTGAGGCTTTGTTCCAAGCGCAGGCGGTCGTGTATCTTGTCCCACACCTCCGCCCACCTGACAAGCTGTTCGGTGGAGGATCCTGTGGCCTCCTGGTCTCGTACTGTTCCCGCGATGAAGAGATCGAGAAAATCAACGAAGAAGCCGAACCGCTCTTCAGATCCACGACCGCTCACAGCGTCTGCGAACGTTTGCAGCTGTTTGAAATCATAACCAGGCCTCTGGTTCATCAGACTTAAAAACGTGTCGTGGAGTTCCGCCGTCCCGCTGGTGGCGAACTGGTACGCCCGCCGCACGCTGCCGCCGACCAAGTCCCTGTATTGTGAGAGGTCCGTGATTTCCTGCGTCGTGTCAAAATCAGTCGTCGCCCGAAGCGCGTTATTGAGGTCGTCGAGGCCCAGCGGATTGAACGCCAAGGTTTGACATCTGGAGCGGATCGTCGGGAGTAACTGCGCCGGTTGATCTGACAAAAGAAAGAAGATGGTCTTCTCAGGTGGCTCCTCAAGTATCTTGAGTAACCCATTGGCAGAGCTGCGATTCATATCATTCGCGCCATCTATGACTGCAATGCGCCATCCGGTATTGCCAGCGGTTGTTCCAAAAAAGGAAATGCATTTGCGCACCTCCTCAACTGTGATCTGCGTTTTAAACTTTCGGCTCTTCTCGTCGAACGGCACTTTGATGTGAAGCACATTTGGATGGGCGCCCCGAGCGACTTTACGAAAGCGGGAGGTGTTTTCATCCGCACTCTGCTCGATCGCGTCTCGTGTGAGATCGCGCGCGTCGTCGCGTTCGGCGAGTGCACGTGCCATCCGAAAGGCGAAGGTCGCCTTTCCAACCCCGCGTGGCCCGTGGAGTAACCACGCGTGGTGCATACGGCCTGACTGTGCCGCGCGAAGGAAAACGTCTATCTCTTCATTATGGCCGAAGAACGCACCATGTTCGAAGGGCTGTAGAACGCCGTCCAAGGCGTCGGCGACATCGATGCTGTAATCAACGCTTTCCATCAGGTGGCCACTCCGCCCTGTGCATCCGCTTGGGCCTCAAAATGCGGCTTTACATGAGCCCAAATGTCATCGGCAATGATGTCCGGTGATGCCTTCGCATCGATTACGACACACCGCTGGGGTTCTGCGTCAGCGATGTCCAGGAAAGCCTGACGGCGCGCTTCGTGGATTGCGATGTCATCTTTTTCAAATCGATCAACGGTGGTGTGTTTTGCCCCTTTGTTCTCAAGGCGCTCCGTGACGCGTGCGAGACCGATCTCAGCCGGAATATCGAGGATCAAAGTCAGGTCTGGGGCATCATCGCCAACGGCAAGTGCTTCGAGTGTGCCGAGAAATCCTGCCTCCACGCCACCATCGCCGCCTTGATACGCCCGGGTGGAATCGTAAAACCGGTCGCATAGGACGACCGCACCGCGTGTGAGAGCCGGGCGAATGGTCTGTTCCATGTGATCGAGCCGTGCCGCCGCGAACAACATGACTTCTGTTTCCGGCCCAAAGGGTTCTGCTGCGCCCGAAAGCAAAACGTGGCGTACCACCTCGGCACCTTTCGAGCCGCCGGGCTCCCGCGTCAGGACGATGTCATATCCTCGGGCTTTCAGTTTGTCGGCGAGTATAGCGATCTGAGTGGATTTTCCAGCGCCCTCCCCACCTTCAAATGTGATAAAAAATCCCGTCACCGGGTCTCCTCGGATATCCGTTTCGCCGTTACGGATTGATTTGACTAAAACCAGCCGAGTGTCAATTCGAAGAGCGCATCAAGCGCGCGCTGTTGCAATGTGCCCGTCTCAACATCCTCGTTCGTGAAGACGGGTTCACGCTGGACTTCTTTTCCATCCACGCGGATGATGAGGTTGCCGACGGGCTCGCCCGCCGATACGGGCGCTTTCAAGGGTCCGCGATAGCTCACCCGCGCCGAAAGCCGACCGTAATTGCCCTTTGGTAGGAGGACGCTGACAGCCCGCTTTGCGACCACATCGACTGTCGATTTTTCGCCGCCAAAAACTTTCGCGCCGCCGATCACATCGTCCTTGCCGAAAATCGGGATCGATTGAAAAGCTCGAAATCCCCATTCGAGCATGCGTTGTGCTTCTTCAGCGCGCGCCTTGCGCGTTTCAAGGCCGTTGATGACAAGGAGCAGTCGCCGGTCGCCCTGAAGTGCTGACGCCGCAACGCCGTATCCCGACTCTTTCGTGAACCCCGTTTTGATGCCGTCAGCACCAATCTTCAATTTAAAAAGGGGATTGCGGTTGAATTGCCGGATGTCGTTCCAAGTGAATTCCGGCTCGGCAAAATAGGCGTAAAGGTCCGGGAACTGTTCAATCAGATATCGCCCCAGCACTGCGAGGTCTTTGGCAGACGTATATTGATCCGGATCAGGCAGGCCCGTTGAATTGGTGAAGTTGCTATTCTTCATGCCGATCTTGCGTGCGAGTCCGTTCATCCGCTGTGCAAACGCGCCTTCGGTACCCGACATGCCCTCGGCGATGACAATCGACGCATCATTGCCGGATTGAACGGCAATGCCTCGCACAAGGTCCTCTACCGTTGGCGGATCCACCCTCGGATCTGGGTCGAGAAACATCGTGGAACCCCCTGAATTCGTTCCACCTTTTCTCCAAGCATTCTCTGAGACAGGCATTGTGTCATGCAAGGCCAATTCGCCCGATACCAACGCGTCGAACACGACGGCGAGGGTCATCATCTTTGCCATGCTGGCTGGCGGCATGCGGTCATCAGCCAGCTTTTCCATCAACACGCTGCCGGATCCGACATCGATGAGAATGGCGTTTTCAGCACGGGTTGAGAATACCTGTGCGGACGCGGACAAGCCTGTGATGACCACCAAAAACGCTGCGAGGGCTGATTTCACAAAAACCATTGAGCCGTCCATTGTCGCATGTGTTTTTTCAAGCCCCTGCTGAAAGCAGGAATACGTGTCCTATCAGCTCAATTATCCGAAATGCGAGCGTCGGGCGCAAGCATTTGTGCACGTTTCAGCGCCACGACTGCGCGGCTTTGCAAGGTGACACGAAACTGCGCATTGGACCCTGTCCCGACGCGATCGATTGAAACGTCTCCGAGATAGGATAACTCGTCCATCACACCGAACGCGCGGTCCTTTTTGTTGAAATCTGCAACATGGATGGTGCGAAGGGGCGTTTCTTTCACGAGGTCATCAAAAATCGCGTGGGTTTGTTTCACCCGTTCGCTAACCTCTACGTTTGCATAGGCCGTTTGTCCGAGTGCGACCGATCGCGGTTTGGGCGGGGGAGATGGAAGCAGCGCCGCGTTTGTGGGAACAAATCCCGACTTGGTTTGTTGGCGAACGCTCGGAAACCCGACACCACCACGTTCGGGCGTGAAAACGGCGTTGACGATTCCCCCGGCACCCTTTGCACTTTGAGCTTTTTGCGTTTCACCATTGCCTGCACGTCCTCGCAGCGCGAGTTCCGTGTCCAGCGGTAAACCAGCATAAGCAAGCAGCTTATTGCGTGCGGCGAGCTCGCTGGTATGAACCGAACCGGGTCCTTCGTAGGACGCGAGCAGATAGTCTTCATCTTGCGCATCAAGCCGCGCGGGGCCGACATATTGAACACGGACCTTGGCAAGCCCCCCTGCCCGCGTGCCGAGCAATTCCGCCGTACGATACGACAAGTCAATCAGTCGATTGCCGACAAAAGGTCCGCGGTCATTCACGCGGACGATGACGGAGCGTTTGTTCGTGACATTCGTCACTTTCACGTAGCTTGGGAGCGGCAGTGTCGGATGGGCTGCAGATAAGGCGGTTTGGTCGTAGATTTCACCGTTGGCCGTCTTCCGACCATGGAAATTCGGTCCATACCATGACGCAATCCCCACTTTGTCGTAGCGTGGATTATGGCGCGGTTTGTACCACCGCCCGCGGATCTTGTAGGGCTTGCCGACCTGCGCCCTTCCCCCACCTCTCGGAATGGGTTCGTAGGCTGACGTTACGATCCGCTCACTTGCCGCGACACCATAGTCCTTTGACGTGAATTTTGTTTTCGTCTGGAGGGTGCCCGGCGTGACCGAAGCCGTCTTTTCGGAACTCGGGCGAAGGTCACTGGCGCATGCCGCCAGCAGCGCCGTACACCCCACCGCCAAGCTCGCTTTTGTCAAAAAAAGAAGCGCGCGTGATGGCCGCGCCATTTTGATTTCCGTCATACCGCCCACTCTAAACAAATACGGTGACTTTTTAAACAGACGTCATGGCGGCCGAATGACCTGATAAAGAATCCACGACAAAAAAGAGGGATCCAGCAGGATCCCTCAAATACGGTACGATCTCGGTTTTAACGAACGATTAACGCATCTATTCGATGCGCCCCTTACCTTTGCGACCATCGTCACGCAACCACTTGAATTTTGTTCCATCGTAATTGCTGATGATGAAACAGGCGGTTTTGCCGTCATACCACTCTTGCCATTGCTGGCAGAGCTTGCCATTCCTCACCCACCATTTGCCTTCATCCTTTGGCGAGAAAAAACGCCCTACACCAAAGGCTGTGCCGTCGCCGCGAACAACGCCGCTTGGGTCATAACGCAGCGGAAACTCGCCACCGAAAGGGACTTTCAAAAAAACCCGCTTGCCGCTGATGGCATCTTTTATTTCTTCACCATTCAGCGGTGTTGCTACTGAAGGACCTGCCCACAAGGCAAGACCTGCGATAAGCGCACCTGCTTGAAGGAGTTTCGAGTTCATTGTCCACACTCCGTTTGTCATAGACATCTTTTGTACGTACGGGCATCCGATTTGGTTCATGATAAAATTGGGTGCTCGGGTGTTTTTAATCAAGACGCGTATCGCGGCATTACGGAATGGCATAAGCGGCGGCTACGTGGGGCAAACAAAGTGTGTTTGTTATTTTCACTTGAATTTCACGCGAT
>JBCBTO010000092.1:0-7328 GCA_039818625.1 Pseudomonadota bacterium | reverse complement strand
GTTCGGCAAGCGTCTCCACGACTGCCGAACTCGGCGTCGAGGGTGTGCCGCTTGTCGGGATTGCCAAAGGTGTAGAGCGGGATGCGGGACGGGAGAAGTTCTTCACGCCCGGTGCGCAGCCCTTCATGCTGCCGGAGCGCGACCCGGTTCTCTACTTCATCCAGCGTTTGCGCGACGAGGCGCACCGCTTTGCCATCGGCTCCCATCGGGCGCGGCGCAAAAAAGAAATGGTGAAAAGTCCCCTCGATGAAATCGAAGGAATCGGTCCGGCGCGCAAGCGCGCCCTGCTCCAGCATTTTGGAACGGCCAAGGGCGTCAAGCGCGCGGGTATTGATGACCTCAAGGAGGTCGATGGCATCAGCGCGAGCACCGCGCAGATTATCTACGATTTCTTCCACGAAAAGGGTGGCTGATAGTCCTCACCCCCCACTGATCTTTTCAATCAGCGCCGGCAAGTCAGCGATGGTGTCGATCACATGGTCCGCGCCTGCGGATTTCAGTTTAGCGGCAGCGTGGTCCCGCAAGGGGGCGATTTCGTCAGCACTCATGGCGGCAAGTTCAGCAGGCGTCTTACCCACATAATTGCCAGAGAGCGCGACGCCGACGGTGAGGCATCCCGCACTCACTCCCTCCGCGATGCCAGGCTCGGTATCGTCTACCTTGATGACGGCTTCGGGTGGATAAACGCCGAGATCGATGAAACACTGATACATGCCAAGCGGCCCCGGTCTGGTCTCCGCCATGTCATCTGAACACACGAGATTATCGGGCTCATAGCCCTGTTTCGCGGCAACCGGCAAAACGCGCTCCATGATTGAGCGTGTGTACCCCGTTGTTGAGCCGATCTTGAGGCCCATGGCGCGCAGCTTCGCGATGGTGTCAGCGCCCTCAGGCACCAGATCGGCGTATTTCACGACGACCTCCTCGTTCAGCGGGACGAAAATCTGGTAGATCGCATCGATATCCGCGTCCGTTGGTGCTGCTCCGCGCACCTTTTCCCATTCAGCGGCGACACGCGGGGCGAAGAGCATCGTCTCGATATGATCGCGCTTTGCCATGCCCATCGGACCGCGTGCCTCATCAATTGTCACTTTAACCTGAAACTGCGCAAACGCCTCCACGAAGGCGCCCATCGGCGCGAATGACCCAAAGTCGATGACTGTGCCAGCCCAGTCAAACACGACGGCTTTGAAACCCATTTTCACTCTCGTTGTTGGCTCAGCGTCGGACAGACGCCACATGATATGTCCCGCCGACTTGTACATTTGTCACAGGAAACTGGAAGACGAAAAAGCGGGATACCGGTGACATTTACCGATATCCCGCCCGAAAGACCTTAAGTATGCCCTTGGTATTTCAGATGCTCAAACGAGCGAAGATTGGTCCCTACTCAACTTGGTCGCGGTAAAATAACGACCCAAACCAACTGAGGCCAAAATTAGGCAGGCTTTATGACAGACACACTTCAGAAAGATGACGGTTTTGTGAATGGGTTGACGTCTCGAATCGAAATGAAATATTGATCACGTATCCGGCTTAAACGCGTTCAAGAGGATGATGAGGCTTGGCGGGCCATTCAACGCTGATCGGATCGCCCGGCTTCACAAATCCTCCGTTGAGCACCACGGCCATTACCCCGGCTTTGCGATGGATGGTACCGTCTTCCAGCCGCTCCAAGACAGCGCCCAGCAAACCCTCTCGAAAGTCTTCAATCTGCTGACACGGGTTGCGCAAGCCTGTGATTTTCAAGGCAGCTTCATCGCCAATCCTGAGTACGCTATCACGTGGGAGGGCCAAGAGGTCGACGCCAGACGTCGTGATGTTCTCGCCGAGATCGCCCGGTTTGATCGCAAAGCCTTTGCTGGCCAGATCCTCAAAGAGATCGTCCTGGATGAGATGAACCTGACGGAGGTTTGGCTGTGTCGGGTCCACCCTTACCCGGGAGCGATGCTTTACCGTTTCTCCCGCATGGGCATCGCCCAGCACGCCAATCCCTCCAATGAGTTCTATGGCGGAGACGACATCTTTGGAAAAAGCATGGCGCTTTGACAATGCGACGCTTGCAACGCGACCTCTGGGTCCATCTGTGCACGGTCTCGTCATTCATACCGTTCCAGAAATGCTTCCGGGCTCAGGGTCTTGAAATCGTGAAGCGCGGCGCGCAGGGCGGCGTGGTCCCAGTCCCACCAGGCGAGCGCTTCCATACGCTCGCAGACAGCGACGGGCAAACGTCGCTTGAGCGGAACAGCCGGAACACCGCCGATCACCGTATACGGGTCGACATTTTTGCTCACGACCGCACCGGATCCGATCACCGCACCATTGCCAACAGTCACACCTGGCAAAACCGTCGCACCATGGCCGATCCATGTGTCATGGCCAATGGTCACGGCGTTGTCACGCCGCCACTCGAAAAACTCTTCCTCATTCTCCGCATCGTCAAAGTAATCGCCCGCGCGGTAAGTGAAGTGGTGCTGTGTCACACGCCATGTCGGGTGATTGGTCGCATTGATGCGGACAAAGGAGGCAATGTTGGCGAATTTACCGATGGTTGAACCCCAGATATCGCCCGCGCGCATCATGTAGGAATAATCGCCGAACTCAGTCTCGACGATGCGGCATTGCTCGCCAACTTCGGTGTAGCGGCCAATCGTCGAGGCCTCCACATGCGCGGTCTCGTGGATCAGTGGCTCGATGGACAGCTTCGTCATGCTGCAAGCTCCGGCGCAAAGGCCGCGACATCGATCAACATGTCAGCAACCTCCTCACGGACATCTGCATCGTGGAAAATGCCCAGAAGAGCGACGTTGTGTTTCTTTTTTTCCCGGATCAGATCGACGACCACGGCACGGTTCACGGCGTCGAGCGACGCCGTCGGCTCATCGAGCAGCAGAACCGGGTGATCGGTGATAAAGCCGCGCGCGATGTTCACGCGTTGCTGCTCACCGCCGGAGAAGGTGGCGGGCGGCAAGTGCCAGAGTTTTTCCGGCAGGTTCAGGCGGTCAAACATCTCTTCAGCCCGGCTGCGGGCGGTGACGTGATCGACGCCGCGTTGTAGGAGTGGATGCGCCACCACATCGACCGCCGAAACGCGCGGCAGGACCTGCAGAAACTGACTCACATAGCCGATCGTCTCACGCCTGACGGACAGAATGCTTCGCGGCTCGGCCGTGACGATGTCGATCAGGTCGCCTTTGTGATTAACGAGGATCTGACCGTTATCGACGGCGTAGTTTCCGTAAAGCATCTTCAGGATCGAGCTCTTTCCAACGCCTGACGGACCGCCGAGAACCGCACATTTTCCGGCTTCAAGGGCAAATCTCACCTTGCTCAGCACTGGAATGGTCATTCCGTCACGCAAATGCATTGTGAAGCTTTTGGATACATCGGAGACCAGAAGCGGTGTTGCCATGGCTATACCTGCAGGATTGAGGAGACGAGGAGCTGCGTGTAAGGCTCCTGCGGGTCGTCGAGCACCCGGTCGGTGAGGCCGCTTTCAATCACCCTGCCGTCCTTCATGACCATCATGCGATCCGACAAGAGGCGGGCGACGGCGAGATCGTGGGTCACGATGACCATGGCGATGTCGAGATCGGTGACAAGAGAGCGGACCAGATCGAGAAGGCGTGCTTGCACCGACACATCGAGCCCCCCGGTCGGCTCGTCCATGAAAACGAGGCGCGGGTTCGTAACGAGATTTCTCGCGATTTGCAGGCGCTGACGCATGCCGCCTGAGAATGTGCGCGGCAGATCATCCAGGCGGTCCGTGGTGATTTCCACACGCGACAGCCAGTCACCAGCCGCTGCTCGAATATCACCGTAGTGACGATGGCCCACTGCCATCAGTCGTTCGCCAACATTCGCACCCGCCGAGACGGTCATGCGCAGACCATCGGCGGGGTTTTGATGGACAAAGCCCCAATCGGTGCGCATCAGAAAACGGCGTTCCGCCTCTGTCATCTTGTAAAGATCGCGGGTCTCCCCGTCCCGACCCCGGTAACTGACCGAGCCTGAAGTCGGAAGAAGCCGTGTCGAGATGCAGTTGAGAAGCGTCGTCTTGCCCGAGCCTGATTCACCGACGAGCGCCAAAACCTCGCCGGGCCAGAGATCGAAGCTCACATCAAGGCAACCGGTGCGCGGGCCGTAGAATTTCGAAACGCCCGTGGCACGCAGGAGTGGGCTGTCGTCGATCATGCGCCCATCCCCACTTCTTCGGGCGCGAGGCGACCGCGATGGCCCGCAGCGCGTCGCTTGGCGCAATAATCGGTGTCTGAACAGACAAACATGCGCCCACCGCGATCATCCAGGATAACCTCATCAAGATAGACCCCCTCCCCGCCGCACAGCGCACAAGGCTCATCAAACTTCGTAACCTCGAATGGATAGTCCTCGAAGTCGAGGCTCACCACTTTGGTGTATGGCGGAATGGCGTAGATGCGCTTTTCGCGCCCCGCCCCAAAGAGCTGGAGGGCTGGGCAGTTGTCCATCTTGGGATTGTCAAATTTTGGCGTCGGAGACGGGTCCATGACATAGCGCCCCTCGACCTTTACGGGATAGGCATATGTGGTGGCAATGTGTCCGTTCTTCGCGATGTCCTCGTAGAGCTTCACGTGCATGAGGCCATAGTCCTCAAGAGCGTGCATGCGGCGTGTTTCGGTCTCGCGCGGCTCTAGAAAGCGCAATGGCTCCGGGATCGGCACCTGATAAACCAGTATCTGATCATCCGTCAGCGGCTCTTCCGGAATGCGGTGGCGCGTTTGAATGATCGTCGCGTGGTTTGTCAATGTCGTTGTCGACACATGGGCAGTCTTTGCAAAAAACGCGCGGATGGAGACCGCGTTGGTGGTGTCGTCCGCACCCTGATCAATGACCTTGAGCGTATCGTCAGGTCCGATGATGGATGCTGTCACCTGAACGCCGCCCGTGCCCCACCCGTAAGGCATTGGCATTTCGCGACTTGCGAAGGGAACCTGATAGCCCGGAACGGCAATTCCCTTCAAAATCGCACGACGGATCATGCGCTTTGTCTGCTCGTCGAGATAGGCAAAATTGTAGTGAGCCAGATCACCAATCATTAGTTAACTCGCTTTAACAAATGTAAATTCGCGTTAGATAGTGTCCACGGCAATGGGCAAGAATAATTCAAACAGGGCATTGTCTTATGGGCGTTCAATTTATGATTTTGTGGTGTCTTATCGTGGCGCTGACTTGCTATGCGGTCTATCGCGCGAGTTTTGATAATCCAGTTTCTGAGACCGAAGAGAAAAAAGAGAAAAACTCCAACGAATACTGGCGCTGCTTGAGCAATGGCGGCTGCTGATAGCGCATAGCCGTCGCTCTTCAGCGAGACACTTACCGGTCGAGTTCTAAGACACACTTCGATCATTCGGCGGCCTCTTTGTGCTCAGCATCGCGTTGAGCGTCTTCGAACTCGCGGCGCATGGTGCGCACAAGATCGAGTTCGGATTGAAAATCGACATAGTGGGGCAGCTTCAAATGCTCCACGAAGCCTGTTGCCTGCACATTATCGGAATGGGCTATGACGAACTCTTCGTCCTGTGCCGGTGCGACGATGTCTTCACCGAGTTCGGCGGCACGCAACGCACGGTCGCACAGGGCGACTGACATCGCTTTGCGCTCCGACTGTCCAAAAACGAGGCCGTAGCCGCGTGTGAATTGCGGCGGCACGGTTGCCGACCCGCGGAACTGATTGACCATCTGGCACTCGGTAACCTGAATACGACCGATTGTGACGGCGAAGCCCAATTCTGCAATCACGACATCAACATCCACCTCGCCTATGCGGATTTCACCTGCAAATGGGTGCGTTCTCGCGTAGCCGCGCTGCGTGGAGTAGCCCAATGCCAGAAGAAACCCCTCATCTCCACGGGCGAGCGCCTGTAAGCGAGTGTCGCGCTCCATCGGATAATCAATTGGTGTGCGGGTGATGTCGCCCGTCTCTTCATGGGCGAGCGTTCCATCGCCCTCGATCAACCCTTCTTCGCCCAGAATATCGGACACGCGCGTCACGGGTTCAGACCTCATATCGCCGAGTGAGGGCTCTTCAACCGGCGTGTCAGATGCAAGCTCTGGGTCAAGCAGCCTGTGTGTATAGTCAAAGGTCGGCCCAAGCATCTGACCACCCGGCAGGTCCTTATAGGTCGCCGAGATGCGGCGTTCGATCTTCATCGCGGCCGTATCAACGGGCTCGCTGTAGCCAAATCGCGGCAGAGTGGTGCGATACGCACGGGTGAGGAAGATCGCTTCAATCAGATCACCGCGCGATTGTTTGATCGCAAGAGCTGCAAGATCGCGGTCGTAAAGCGATCCCTCACACATGACGCGGTCGACAGCGAGCGCAAGTTGCTCAGCGATCTGTTCGATGGTCATGGCGGGTAAATCACGATCCCCGCGCCTGCGATCCGCCAGAAGCTTGTGCGCGTTCTTAATCGCGCGCTCGCCCCCCTTTACCGCCACATACATGTCACTTCTCCGGGTCCATCACATTGGTCGATCTTGGCAGGCAGGACAGGCCCTCCGGGGCGACGAAAATAATGTCAACGCCCCGTGGAAAGAGCGTTCGGTTGCTCATCCACGATGCCATGAAATGATCCGGCAAGCCCTTTGGCGCAAACCGCTGTACATCCTTGATACCGGGCCCCTCCAACAGAAGAGCTGTTCCTCCTTCGAGGCTTTCCATCTCGATGATCAATGTCGTCGAGGTCTCGGGATACTCATCCGTCCCCGTTGAAAAGAGTTCGAGCCCCGGCATGTTGCGCGGGTCTGGAACGAACGCGAAATCCGCCTGTTTTTCATGGGTGGTGATTTCGGTTCCGGTTTGAAAGACCAGCCAGCTGATGACCGCATTCGCCCCCGCAAGCGACTGGTCGATGTGAACCGTGGTATCGGCATCGCAAAGCGTGCACAAAACGGTGGCTGATCTCGAAGATAAGGGACGTGGCGGCACCAGTTTTGGCTCAAACGCAAAAATGCGACCGGGGCGCGCCATCGCGTTCATGATGGTGCGAAAGCAGTCCTGCGATTCGTAAACCGGGTTTGAGAATCCGCCGTCCAGATAGATGTTGGCTTCGGACGCAGGCGTGTTCATCAATCGTCTCCCCGCACCATGGTGAAAAAGTCGACCTTGGTCGCCGCCGTTTCAGCGGCTCTTTTTTCATCACGCGCCGCAATGCGCGCTTTAAGCGGCTCCACCACGTCGCTATAAATTCGCTCCGCATGAAGTGGGTCTTGTGCAACCGCGTCGATGATTGCCGCGATCTTGGCCTTGCGGTGATCGCGACCCAAGATCATGGAATGTCCCACAAGGT
>JBCBTO010000091.1:0-7448 GCA_039818625.1 Pseudomonadota bacterium | reverse complement strand
CATCGCGGACTATGGGTCCTTTGCCATGAATGTGATGCGGATGGAAAAGGGGTTCAAAGGCGCTGGCGAACTGACGAACGAAGTCACCTTGCCGGAGGCCGATGTCATGCGCTTCGCGCGCACGGACAAAGATTACCTCGGCAAGAGCGCGACACTTGCCAATCAAGACGATATGCCGTGGATCTGCGCTTATCTGGAAATTGAACCGAACGGTGTGGAAGATGGCCATGGCGGAGAGGCGGTTTTGCGTGAAGGAGCAGTTGTCGGCTCCACCGCGTCGGTCGTCTTTGGTCATTCCGTGGCGAAAATCCTGGCCTTTGCCTATATCAATCCGACTGCTTCGAGACCGGGAACCGCTTTGGACGTGATGATTGCCGGCAAACCTAGGGCGGCGAAAGTGCTCGCAGAACCCGCTTATGATCCGCATAGTCTGCGCCCGCGAACGGATCAAGCCGCGGAGGCTGCAGAGTGAGACCGGTCCACACAATCTGTCGAGACCACCGCCAGAATCATCCATGAAAGTGACCCGCATCACCGTCTGGAAAGTTCCCCTGACGAGCCATGCGACTTACTACATGGCCGCTGGAAAGACGTGTGAAACGGTTGATACTGTCATTATTCGCATCGACACGGATCAAGGTATCAGCGGATGGGGCGAGGTCTGTCCGATCCCCGGCTATCTCCCCGCCTATGCAGATGGGGTTCTGCCCGCACTCATTGAGCTATCAGATGCCCTTTTGGGCTCAGATCCCATCGGCCCCGAGGCCGCAATCGCTCGCCTTGACGCGCAGTTGGTTGATCACCGATACGCCAAATCGCCCATCGACATCGCTTTATGGGACATTACGGCCAAGACTGCGGGCCTTCCACTTTATGCGCTGCTTGGAGGAATGCGGGTCAAAAACCTTCCACTTTACCACTCGATCACCTGCATCGCGCCCGACGACATGGCAAGAATGGCGAAGGAGGCCTACAAGAGCGGCATTCGCCAATTCCAGGCAAAGCTCGGAGCCGATGACGATTGGGAGATGGACGTCGAACGCCTTTTGAAAGTGCGTGAGGCTGTTGGGCGCGGCCCGCTCGTTTATGGCGACTGGAACTGCGGCACCACATGTCTTGAGGCGATCCGTGTTGGGCGCGCCGTCGCGCATGAAGACATCATGCTCGAACAACCCTGCGACACGATCGACCAATGCGCTGAGGTCAAGCGATCCACGGGACTTCCGATGAAGCTTGATGAAAATGCCCATGATGTTGAGAGCTTGCTGAAAGCTCATCACCTCGGCTGCATGGATGCCGTTGCGGTGAAGTTATCCAAATTCGGAGGGCTTTCGAGGTCGCGGCAGGCGCGCGATCTGTGTGAACATTTCGGGGTTCGCATGTGTGTGGAAGATACATGGGGATCGGATGTAACGACAGCAGCCGCCATGCACCTTGCGGCATCCACGGATCCGAAATTCTTGCTCAATACATGTGATTTGTCCGGCTATGTGACACCACGGGTTGCCCCGGATTGCCCGCTCCGCTCGAACGGATCCATAAAACCACCTACGGGCCCCGGCCTTGGCGTCACACCGGATCCGGACGCCCTCGGCACGCCCCTCGCGACGATTGACTGAGCTTTCAAAACACCACGGGGTGACAACGGCCCCATCATCTGCACTCTCATTCTAAAGATGCGTGTGGTCCAGCGAACTCGCGTAGGAAAGGTAATAGGAATGAAATGGTGCGGCCGAGAAGACTCGAACTTCCACCCGTGTTACCGGACAGCGACCTCAACGCTGCGCGTCTACCAATTCCGCCACGGCCGCAACCAAAAGCATCGGAGTGATGCGATCGCCCGTGTAGCAAATGGCAACCGGCATCACAAGCGCAATCGCTCAGGAATCACTCTCTTTTTCTGAAAAAACTGATTCCTCAGTTTCGACCGCCATAGCATCTTCTTCGGCATCAGAAGCGAGACCATCGACCGGGTCTGTTTCGCTCGCTTTGTCCTCAATCGCCAATGGATAGAGCTTGAAGGGATCAGAAGGGCGCCGATAAGACGGTGCCCTCACCTTGGAAGAAGTCACCGACACCTCGATTTGCTCACCATTGAGACGCAACTGTCCTGATGCGACCTCCAAACCGTCGGAGTAAATGCAAATGTCGTCGTCTGCCGTCCTATCAAGCGCGATAACAGCACCTCGGCCGAGCCTCAAAAGCTCATGGACTGGCATCATCGTCTGACCCAGCACCACCGTCAGATCAACACTGACATCTGACACAAAGGATTGAAGACCATTGGGTGCATCGTCATCCGCCTGCGTGTTCTGCGCCTCCGCCGCCATGTTTTCCCTTTGGTAAAAATTTGCGTTAAGAGAACATATGCCGCAACGCGACACACAATCCTGCTTCTGTAGAGACTGCCTTTTTATGGTTACACAATGGTAAATCGCCTGACTGATACGGCACAGAACGGGATCGATTTTAGGCCGAAGGATGCCGCATCCCAGGTGGAATGGCTGATCTCGGACGACTATGTGCCCTACAACGCGGCGGTGGATGCCATGGAGCGCCGTGTTGCACGGATAGCAGCCGGCGCTGCGCCGGAATGCGTTTGGCTGCTCGAACACCCGCCACTTTACACCGCCGGGACGAGCGCGGACGACGCTGATCTCAAAACTCCGGACCGTTTCCCCGTGCACAAAACCGGGCGTGGTGGCCAATACACCTATCACGGTCCGGGTCAAAGGATCGCCTACGTGATGCTCGATCTGAAACGCCGCAAGCAGGATGTGCGCCTCTTCGTACAGGCGCTGGAGCAATGGCTGATCGATACGCTCGACGGCTTCAACATCAAGGGGGAACGGCGGGATGACCGGGTTGGCGTATGGGTGACGCGACCTGAAAAGCCGCGTGGCTTCGACGGCTCAATGGCAGAGGATAAGATCGCCGCCCTCGGTATTCGTCTGCGCAAATGGGTGAGCTATCACGGGATTAGTCTTAACGTCTCACCCGATCTTGCGCATTTTGACGGCATCGTCGCCTGCGGCGTCAACGACCATGGTGTCACAAGCCTCGAAGATCTCGGTCTTCTCATCTCCATGGCCGAGGTGGACGTGGCGCTGAAGGCATCGTTTGAGGACGTGTTCGGCGCGACCGCTGAGACGCGGTCTATTCAAACTCCATGATCACATCGTCGACGGCAAGACTGTCGCCGACGTCAGCCTTGATCGCCGCGACAACGCAATCCTGCGTCGCACGCAGAACGTTCTCCATTTTCATGGCCTCGACGCTTGCGAGCACATCGCCCGCCTGCACACTTTGGCCTTCGGAAACCGCGATGGAGACGATCAGGCCCGGCATAGGGCATAACAGCATCTTGGACGTGTCCGGCGGCAGTTTGACGGGCATATGGGCGAAAAGATCCGCCTCGCGCGGACGCATCAACTGAGCCTGTGTGAGTGCGCCTTTGTGGGCGAAATCGTACGCCACCCCTTTGCGTTGGAGATGCAGATGGACGAGGCGACCGTCGATTTGCGCGGATAGCACACGGTCTCCCGGCTGCCAGTCCGTGATGATCCTTGAGACTTCGCCGCCGGGTGCGAGAACCGCCTCAACCATCATATCTTCGTCGACCTCGAGCCCAACCAACTGGACGGGATGCGCCTCACGGCCGAGCATCACGACCCAATCCTGCGCCATCGCACCGGAATGGGGACGCAGTCTATTTCTCAACTGATCGCGCCGCGTGCGTTCGATCAATCCAATCGCCAGCGTTGCGGCGATGAACGCTTCGCGCACCGTCTCATCCGCTTCAACGCCGTTAAAGCCATCTGGAAACTCCTGCGCGATGAACCCCGTTGATATATCGCCACTCATCCATTTCTCGTGGCTCATGAGCGCTGCGAGGAACGGGACATTGTGCTGAATGCCTTCGACGACGAACTGGTCGAGGGCATCGGCCATGGCGAGCGTTGCCTCCTTGCGCGTCGCGGCATGAGTGCAGAGCTTCGCAATCATCGGATCGTAGAACATGGAGATCTCCGACCCCTCGGTGACGCCCGTGTCGTTGCGCACGATCACGCCATTCTCCTCACCCTCTTCCGGCGGCTCATACGCTGTAAGGCGGCCGATGGAAGGGAGGAAATTGCGAAATGGGTCTTCTGCGTAGATGCGGCTTTCAATCGCCCAACCGGTGAGGGATACGTCATCCTGCGCAAGCGCCAGTGTTTCGCCCGCCGCCACCCGGATCATCTGCTCCACGAGATCGACGCCGGTGATCAACTCCGTGACCGGATGTTCCACCTGAAGACGCGTGTTCATCTCAAGGAAATAGAAATTCTTGTGCTTGTCGACGATGAATTCGACAGTGCCCGCACTCTCATAGTCGACGGCCCTGGCGAGCGCCACGGACTGCTCGCCCATGGCCTTTCTGGTTTCCTCGTCAAGGAATGATGACGGGGCTTCCTCAATCACCTTTTGATTGCGGCGTTGGATCGAGCACTCGCGCTCACCGAGGTAAACAACGTTTCCGTGCTTGTCGCCGAGCACTTGAATTTCGATGTGGCGCGGTTGCTCGACGAACTTCTCAATGAAAACGCGGTCATCGCCAAAGGAGGATTTAGCCTCTGATCTTGCGAGTTGGAAGCCTTCGCTGACCTCATCGGCTGAATGGGCAATGCGCATGCCTTTGCCGCCGCCGCCAGCCGATGCCTTGATCATGACGGGAAAACCTATGTCTTCGGCGATCTTCAGCGCCTCTTCGGGGGTCTCGATTTCGCCAAGATAACCCGGGACCGTGCTCACTTCGGCGTCGTTTGCGAATTTCTTCGATTCGATCTTATCGCCCATGACCTCGATGGCACGCGTGTTCGGACCGATGAAAGCAATACCAGCGGCTGAAAGTGCCTTCGAAAAGGCCGCATTTTCGGACAGGAAGCCGTAGCCCGGATGGACAGCCTCCGCTCTGGTCTCCACGCAAGCCGCGATGATCTTATCAATGACCAGATAGGATTCAGCGGCGGGTGGCGGGCCGATGAGCACAGCCTCATCCGCCATGAGCACGTGGGGCGCGCGGGCGTCCGCTTCGGAGTAAACCGCGACCGTCGATATCCCCATCGCCTTTGCCGTTTTCATCACCCGACATGCGATTTCGCCACGGTTTGCAATCAAGATTTTTTTGAACATTGTCGTTGCTTCCCTGCCCCTCACCGGCCTTACTATCTCAATTTCACGGCTGTGCCATTTGCTGACACCATCAAAATCGAGCTGGAGTCGCCAAGCGCTTCGTAGTCGAGATCGACACCGACGATGGCATCTGCCCCCAATTGTCTCGCTTCATCGACCATGTCCTCAATCGCGTGGTGACGGGCATCGCGCAGCACACGCTGATAAGACCCCGCCCGGCCGCCAACAATGTCCCGAATGCCAGCGAAGAAGTCGCGAAAAATGTTCGCGCCGAGCACCGCCTCGCCCGCTACAACGCCCAACACCTCTGCGACTTGTCCATCAGGCACTGTTTCAGTTGTCGATACAATCATGGTGATGCCTCCTCTTTCGAAATCTGCGCTTCGCGCCAGAAAATATAAATGCCGGATCCAACAATGATCGAAATGCCGAGCCATTTGATCGCGTTCGGAAAATCACCGAATATCCAAAGACCTAAGATTGTGGCGCTTATGATCTCCATATACTGGAATGGCGCCAGCACGCTCGCAGGCGCGCGCGCGAAGGCAAGCACAATCAGAAGATGACTGCCGGTGCCGAGAAGGCCGAGCAGCAACAGCATCGACCAGAAGTGAGATGTCTCGGGCCATTTTGCGATGAGCGGGTCAATGCCAAGAACCCCGCCGCCCACCATGAGGGCCAGGCCCATGGTGCCTGCACCGCCGACACCAGCAACGAATTGCATGGCGAGTGGATCATCATCCGTCGCAATCTTGCGCGTCAAAATGAGGTAAAGGGCGAAGATGAAAGCCGTTGCGACGGGCAGGAACGCGACAGCGCCGATTTCCTGAAAACTCGGTTGAATGACCAGGAGGGCTCCGGCGAAACCCACGAGAACGGCAATCCGCCGTCGCCAGCCGACCGCCTCACCGAGGAGAACAGCCGACAGGATCGTCAAGATGAACGGCTCGACGAAGAAAATCGAGATCGCGTCAGCGACCGGCATATAGGTGACCGCTGTGAAAAAAAGAAAAGCGGCGAGGCCCATGAGCGCGCCGCGCAAGAGGTTTCCAGGGATGTTCTTTGGCAACATGCCGGTTTTGCGACCCATGGCCGTCAACGCCAGCAGAAGCAGAAACAAGAACACCGCCTGAACCACAAAGCGACCGAAGGAAACAACCCCGGGCGCCGTGTTTCCCGTTGTGCCGAGATACTTTGCGATTGTGTCCATCCCCGGTGCGGTCAGCATGGCAATCGACATCAGGACCATACCCGTCACGATTGCCGGTTGCGGCCGTGCGACCTTGAGCACCGGCTCGCCGACTATGTTGTCAACAGCTTTGGGTCGGTCGTAACGCGCCATCATCAAAGCGGGATGTTGTCGTGCTTCTTCCACGGATTTTGCAAATCCTTGTCGCGCAGCATTTTGAGAGCGCGCGTCAGACGTTTGCGCGTGGAGTGAGGAAAGATCACCTCGTCCACATAACCGCGCTCAGCCGCGACGAAGGGCGAGAGGAACCGCTCCTCATATTCTTTTGTCAGATCCGCAATTTTCTCAGGATCATCCATATGTTGGCGGTAAATGATTTCGACCGCGCCTTTCGCGCCCATGACGGCGATTTGCGCTGACGGCCAGGCATAGTTGATGTCGCCCCGCAGATGTTTTGACGCCATGACATCATAGGCACCACCAAAGGCCTTGCGCGTGATCACCGTGATCTTCGGAACGGTTGCTTCTGAATAGGCAAAGAGCAATTTCGCACCGTGCTTGATCAGCCCGCCATATTCCTGCGCGGTGCCGGGCAGAAAGCCCGGAACGTCCACAAAGGTGACGATGGGGATGCCGAAACAATCGCAGAACCGCACGAAACGTGCGGCTTTCCGGCTTGCGTCGCTGTCGAGAACCCCGGCGAGAACCATCGGCTGGTTTGCGACAAAACCAACCGTCTTTCCTTCCATGCGGCCAAAGCCCACCACGATGTTGGCGGCAAAGCTCTCCTGAAGCTCGTAGAAGTCTCCTTCGTCGACAACTTTCGTGATGAGTTCCTTGATGTCATAGGGCTTGTTGGCGCTGTCCGGCACCAATGTGTCGAGCGACATCTCGATCCGGCTCGGATCGTCAACGACATCGAGTTCGGGAACGTCATCGGTGTTCGACAATGGCAGGAGATCGATCAGTCGGCGCATTTCCAGGAGCGCTTCAATGTCGTTATCGAATGCGCCGTCAGCGATCGAAGACTTGGTCGTATGGACCGATGCGCCGCCCAGCTCTTCGTGGGTGACCGTCTCATTGGTGA
>JBCBTO010000090.1:0-7604 GCA_039818625.1 Pseudomonadota bacterium | reverse complement strand
GACAAACTGCATGGTGAGCGGTGACACCATCAAATTGAGGCTTTCATGCGCGAAGGGGAGGGCGTCATGCGTCGCGATCAGATCGATCTGTTCATTCGCAAAGGCGATATCTTGAGCGCTCTCTAAGAGACGGCCCACCTTGCCTGTCGACCGCAGCACCTCACCGATTTGGCGGTCAGCGGCGTTCAGGACAACGGCATCGTCAAAGCTGCGCATGACGGTCGAAAGCCTGAGCACCAAATCATCGGCGACGTGGCGCATCAAAAAGTCTGATCCGGCGACTGGCTGAGCCATAGCCCGCGCACGCCGCATGGCAAGGGCCTCGACGTCAATTGGTGGTTGGTGCGCCATGGCGTTCTGAAATCCAGTTTTGGGTCAAGCTATAACATGGCCTTCGCGCGTCCGTGTCTTCACGGCTTGCGCGCTTTGCTCTCTGTGTGGTGAGATAGCGCGAGAGATGGGCGCTGTCACCATTGTGTTGCGGGTTGGTTTTGGGTCCCCCTCTGAAGTGCCCGATAACGTATGTCAGTGCGGCAAGCCCATGCCTTTCAACATCGATCAGCCGACGCCTTCGCCTTGGAAAAAACTGTTTCCTGTCGCTCGCGTAATTGGTGAGAAAGCCTTCCATCTCGTTTTGCCGCCGCGATGTCTTGCGTGCGACCGGCTTGTATCGGAGCATGGCGGCCTATGCGTATCCTGTTGGCGCGATCTCGCTTTCATAGAGTATCCGGTATGCGACTGCACGGGCGCGCCGCTTGCCTATGATCTTGGCGGCAAGATCGTGAGCGCCGATGCGCTGGCAAACCCGCCCGACTACACAAGATTGAGGGCGGCTTTGCGCTATGAGGGAGCGGCGCAGAGGCTAATCACTGCTTTCAAGTATCAAGATCGTCTTGATCTGACCAAGCCACTGGCGCGCTTCACGATGAGGGCCGCCCGTGAGCTTTTGACAGAGACCGATGTCATTGTCCCCGTGCCGCTCCATCGCGCGCGCTTCTTCAAAAGGCGATTCAATCAGGCGGCTGAACTGGCTAAGGTTATTGCACGCGCGAGCGACAAGCCCACAGCCTTGAACGCGCTCATGCGCATCCGAAACACACCGCAGCAGGTGAGCCTGGACCCGATGGAGCGCGCGCGAAATGTGCAAGGCGCGTTTCGGGTGAAACCGGAACACCGCATCAAGATCGCAGGCCGCGCGGTTTTGCTCGTCGATGACGTGGTCACAACCGGTGCGACCGTGAACGCCTGCGCCCGCGCACTTTTGCGTGAGGGCGCGTGTCGTGTGGATGTCGCCGCTGTGGCAAAGGTTGTGAACAACGGTGACGGTGCCATATAACAAACACCGAACCAACGCCGTCCATCGAGGGCCCGCACAGGGAAAAACCATGCCTGACGTTACGATTTACACGCGAAAATTCTGCCCTTACTGCACGGCGGCCAAGAAGCTTCTGGAAGCCAAAAAGGTGACGTATACCGAACACGACGCCACGATGAGCCGTGAATTGCGCTCCGAGATGGTCAAGCGGGCCAATGGCGGCAACACATTTCCGCAGATTTTCATTGGTGAAACCCATGTCGGCGGCTGCGATGAGCTTTACGCGCTCGAAGACGCGGGCAAGCTCGATCCGTTGCTCGCCGTGTGAGCGTTTGGAGTGACCATGACATTCAAGGCCGCTTGCGTTCAGTTGCGCTCAACCCGCTCGATTGACGACAACATTGAAACCGCGTCGACGCTGATTACGAAGGCTGCGCAAGACGGCGCTGCTTATGTCCAGACACCGGAAATGACCCACCTGGTCGAGACCGGAAGTCAAAATGTGAAAGCCAAGATCGCGCTGGAACAGGCCGACCGCGGCGTGGCAGCGTTTTCAGACCTTGCGCGCTCGCTCAGGATTTGGCTGCATATCGGCTCGCTTGCCATAGATCGCGGTGACGGCAAGGTCGCAAATCGTGCTTTCCTGTTTGCGCCGGACGGCGGCCTCGCCGGAACCTACGACAAAATTCACATGTTCGACGTTGATCTCGACCATGGCGAAAGCTGGCGAGAATCCAACACCTATGAGCCGGGCGTCACATCTCCGGTCTTTGAGACCGATATGGCCAATATCGGCATGGCGATCTGCTACGATTTGAGATTCCCGGCGCTTTTCCGGCGACAAGCCCATGCGGGTGCACACGTTCTGACGGCACCTGCCTGCTTCACGAAACAGACAGGAAGGGCCCATTGGCACACGCTCTTGCGCGCGCGGGCAATCGAAAACCATGCATTTGTGGTCGCAGCCGCCCAGGGTGGACGCCATGAGGACGGACGGGAAACGTTCGGCCACAGTCTGATCGTCGATCCGTGGGGTGCGATCCTCGCTGAGGCTGATGGCGATGATCCATGCGTCATAATGGCCGAAATTGATCTTGCAGCACTGGACACAGCTCGAACACGGATTCCTGTTTTGACGCATGAGCGCGAGTTTGATACGGCGTTCGGTCAATTGACACGTAACAAAACAGTGACCCTTTGATAAAATACGCTTTGAAATGTGCAAACGGCCACGTCTTTGACGCCTGGTTCGAAGCCTCGGGCGCGTTCGAGCAACAGCGCGCGGCCGGATACTTATCCTGCCCCTATTGCGGTGATGAGACCATCGAAAAGGCCTTAATGGCGCCAGCGGTGACGGGTACTAAAGCGCAACGCAGCGCGGATGAAAGCCCTTTGATAGAGCCGACGCTTCCGGCTTCTGTTCCCGCCGCAATGCCGCCTGTGGAAACAACGCCCGTGCAGACCATGCCGGAACCGCTTGTTCATGGCGATGAAACCATGCGCGCGGTGGTCGAGAAAATGCGTGAGATGCGCCAATGGGTTGAAAGCAACGCCGACAATGTGGGCGATCAATTCGCGGAAAAAGCCATGAAAATCCACTATGGTGAGGAAGAACACCGCAGCATTTTCGGTAAAGCGACACCTGATGAAGCGCGCGAGCTGATCGAGGAGGGCATCGACTTCCTGCCGCTCCCCACTCTGCCGGAAGAACAGAACTAGCCCAAAACTCACCTGCCTAATGGTTGCGTTTCGAGTGTTTGACGGTAGGCTGGCGCGATGAACCGTGCGGCCTTCCATAAAGTTTTCAAGGCAACCGGCCCCGTTGTGCTGCCGGTCATTCATGTGTTGGACGCGGAACAAACCGCTCGCAACGTTGATGTTTTGATCGGTGAGGGGGCGGCAGGATGCTTCCTCATCAACCACGATTTTGAGGTGAAGCGTTTCTTGCCGATCATTGAAGAAACGCGGCGCGCCTATCCGTCGTTGTGGCTTGGCGTAAATTTCCTGGCCGTAACAGGAAAAGACGCCTTTCCAACGCTCGGGCGCCTCGAAGGTGAAGGATGCCCGGTTGACGCCTATTGGGCTGATGATGCGCGGATCAACGAACACGGCACAGACCAGACTGAAGCCGACGAGATCGCTAAATCGCGGGACACGTCCGGTTGGACCGGGCTTTATTTTGGCGGCACGGCCTTCAAGAAGCAGCGGGAAGTGGCACCTGACGATTGTGAAGCCGCCGCGCGGGCCGCCTGCCCGTTTATGGAGGTGATCACCACGTCGGGCGTTGCGACCGGCAAGGAGGCGGATCTCACCAAGATCGAAGACTTTCGCCGTGGCATTGGTGACCGCCCGATGGCGCTTGCCTCCGGCATTACGCCGGACAATGCTCGGGCCTACGCGGATGTCGATTGCTTTATGGTCGCGACCGGCATCAACCGTGAGGGGGATTTTTACAACATCGATCCCGAGCGCCTCGCGCGCCTTATGAAGATCACGAGGGAACTGGGAAAGGGGCGGCATGACGGAGGATAAGGGACCGCGCGACGACCGCTGGTATTTGCGCTTGATGGCTCCCAACACGAAGGGCGACCGCTTCGCGTGGCTCGACCCGACGTCCATCTACATCAATGGCGATGCGTTTCACCACCTGCTTGATGATTTCGAAACTGACTTGAAAGGCGTCGATATCGATGTCGTCGGTGGCCTCGATGCCATGGGCTTTGTGCTCGGTTCAGCGCTTGCAACCCGCCTTGGCGTGGGTTTCCTGCCGATCAGAAAGGCCGATAAACTCTGCGTCGACACGGACCGTGTGAGCTTCAAAAACTACTCCGGAAAGACGCAGGACATGGAAATGCGCCTGCCAGCCTTCGCGCCTGGCACAAGGGTGCTGCTTGTTGATCAATGGGTTGAGACGGGCGGAACGATGGACGGTGCGATCCGTCTCGTCGAACAGCAGCATGGCCAAGTTGCGGGGCTTGTCGCCATCGCGATTGAGGAAAACGAACGGACGATGGACTATCGCGAGAAATACCATTGCGTCTCAGCCGTTGAGCCCGGCTCAAAGTGGCAGGATGAATGCAACGCGCAAACGCTCTCAAGCTTCACCGATTACACGCCTGACCTCGCCTTCCCCAAAAGATCGAACTAGGCGCTTCCCATGATCATAAATGTCGGCTCCATCAACATCGATCACGTATACCGCGTCGCCGCACTGCCAAAAGCGGGGGAGACGCTCGCCGCAAAGTCATATGAGCGCTATCTCGGCGGCAAGGGCGCAAACCAGTCAATCGCCATCCAACGTGCGGGTGGCGATGTGATCCATGTCGGCGCTGTCGGCGCGGATGGTAACTGGGCGTTGGAACAACTCAAAGCGGCAGGACTGGACACCGGTCACGTCACTGAGGTCGATGCCCCGACCGGACATGCGATCATCGCCGTCGATGACGCGGGCGAAAATTCCATTGTCATTGTGCCGGGCGCCAATGGTGTTATCGCGCTTGACCGTGTCGCCGCCGCAATGGAAACAGTCGACCCGTCCTCAAGTTGGCTGCTTCTGCAGAACGAGACCAACGCGACAGACGAAATCGTCCGCGAGGGGCGAAGCCGTGGTTTCAAAATCTGTTACAGCGCTGCGCCCTTCGTTGCAAGAACGACGTTGCCGCTCTTGAACGAGATTGACCTCCTCGTCGTCAATGAAGGCGAAGCGAATGCCTTGGCAGCGGCGGCGGGAGTCTCGTTGGACGCTCTTGGTGTTCCCGAACTTCTCATCACCAAAGGAGCGGTTGGTGCGGTTTTCCAAAGAGGTGCCGAGCACATCCATCAAAGTGCATTCACAGTCGATCCCGTCGACACCACCGGCGCGGGCGACACGTTCCTCGGCGCATTCCTCGCCCATTATGCGAAGGGAGCCGTGCCACAGGAGGCCATGCGGTTTGCGAGCGCGGCAAGCGCCATCCAGGTTACGAGGCCGGGCGCTGCCGATGCGATCCCGGACGCGCATGAAATCGAGGCATTTTTGAAGGAGCGGACGTGATGGCAACAAGCACTACGCCTGAAAAGATCATCATCGACACGGACCCGGGCATCGATGATGCAATGGCAATCGCCTTCGCCCTTCTCAATCCGGACATCGAGCTTCTGGGGCTCACAAGCGCATTCGGCAACGTCACCATCGATGTCGCGACAAGAAACGCACTCGCCTTGGTGGAGATGGCGGAGATGGAGTGCCCGGTCGCCCGTGGCGCAGGCGCGCCGCTCGTTCAGGAACCGCATCCGGTCGCCGATTTCGTCCATGGCGCGGAGGGGTTCGGCACGGTTGAAGCCATGATGCCGCAGCGTGAAGAGGACCCACGCCCAGCCCATGAGTTCATCTGCGATCAGGTGAATGCAGCGCCCGGCGACGTGGTGCTGTGTCCAGTCGGTCCGCTCACCAATCTTGCGCTGGCGCTCCGCCACGATCCGGGAATCGCGAAGAAAGTCAAAGCCGTCCACGTTATGGGCGCGAGCTTGAAAGAAGGCGGCAACGCGACCGAGTTCGCAGAGGCGAATATCTGGCAGGACCCGCACGCGGCGGAAATCGTCCTCGCTGCCGATTGGGATGTTCGCCTTATTGGCCTTGATGTCACTCACCGCGTGACATGCCACACGCCGGATTTCGAAAGCCTGGCGGAGGCGGCACCCATTCTCGGCGGGTTTTTAAACGAAGCCGTCCAGTTTTACTTCGACTTTCACGAGAAGGTTGATGGTTTTCACGGCTGCTACATGCACGATCCCACTGCGGTCATTTCGATCATCCGCCCGGACCTCTTTTCATTTGACGAGGCTCCCGTTGGCGTTATCGTGGAGGGCGAGCGCGCGGGTGAGACGGTGCTGGGTCATGGCAGTTCAGGCCGACCTGCCAAATGGGCGTCGAAAGTCGACGTCGCTGCGGTGAAAGATGTGTTCTTGTCGACCATCAGGTCGGGATTTTGACGAGTGAGGGATGGCGTGACGGATTTCAACGTTCTTGCAATTGACCAACGCGATCCGGATGCGCCGTCGAAATTCGTCACATCCTTGCATGAAACCGGCTTTGCCATCCTGGAAGGCCATCCCATCGGCGAAGACGACATCGCTGCGATGTACGATACATGGTCAGGCTTCTTCGCGAGCGACCATCGCTTCAATTACGCTGCGAAACCCAACGAAATGCACGGCTACTACGGTTTTAAATCCGAGAACGCGAAGGGCGCGACACATAAAGACCTGAAGGAATTCTACCATGTTTATGAGCACCAGCCGGTGCCGGGTGACGTAGAGGCGAGAACGCGGGATTTTCATGCCAAGATGATGGCTATCGGACAGACGCTTTTGCGTTGGTTGGATCAGGAAAGCCCGCAAAGCGTGAAGTCCGCAATCACGGAATCGTTCGAAAAAATGGTCGAGGGCAGCGAAGGCAATCTTCTGCGCATCCTCCATTATCCGCCACTCGCCGAAGACGTGGAACAGGGCGAAGTGCGCGCCGCCGAACACGAGGATATTAACCTCATCACCCTCCTCGTGACGGGCTCTGAACCCGGTCTCCAGGCGAAAGACAAGGATGGCAATTGGCATGATGTGCCGTGCCGGTCGGGTTTCATCACAATCAATTCGGGCGACATGCTGGCAAAGGCGACGGGTGGGTACTACCCCTCCACGCCGCATCGGGTGGTGAACCCGGAAAAGCAGGAAAACCGATCGCGCTATTCAATGCCGCTTTTTGTCCATCCGCGCTCGGATGTGAAACTGGATGAGAACCAGACGGCGGGTGAATATCTCGACGAGCGCCTGCGCGAAATCGGACTGAAACAATAAAAGTGGACTGACAGGGAGAGGTCTTATGAAAACATGGATTTTAGGAGCGGTTACAGCTGCGGCGACGGCCTTGGCGTTCGTCGCGAACGCAGCGGATTTCAAGCCCGCTGTTGTCTACGACATGGGCGGCAAGTTCGATAAATCCTTCAACGAAGCCGTCTACAGCGGCATCAAGCGCTTTGAAGACGAGACCGGCATCAAGGTTCAGGAGTTCGAGGTCACGAACGAGACCCAGCGCGAGCAGGCCATGACCCGAATGGCACAGCGTGGCGCGACCATCGTCCTCGGTGTGGGCTTCGCGCAGGCTGATGCCATGGACAAAGTGGCGGGCGCATTCCCGGACAAGAATTTCGCCATCATTGACGTGAGCTGGCTCGATCGTCCGAACCTTCGCCAATACGCCTTCAAGGAGCATGAGGGAAGCTATCTCGTGGGCGTCGCGGCAGCGCTCGCGTCG
>JBCBTO010000089.1:0-7619 GCA_039818625.1 Pseudomonadota bacterium | reverse complement strand
GGCGGCGCCTGCGGCATCGATCAATGGGCGCGGTCATCACCAAAACTTGCCGCGAAGGACCGGGTGCATCTGACACCAAAAGGCTACCAGCGCAGTGCGGACGCTTTCGTTGCCCATATGCAGACGATCATTGACGAGCGTCAGGTGGCATCTCTCACACAATAAGCGGGCCTGCGACCTTTATCCTCGTGTCGAACCTGCTAGAAAGCGGTCTCATTTCATGGGACCGCGATGCTGTTTCCAACTGTTGATTTTGGCCTCTTTTTCCTTGTTGTCTTTGCTGTCAGCTGGGCGTTGGCTCGGTTTAATGGTGCGCGAAAGCACTTTTTGCTGGCAGCGAGCTATGTCTTTTACGGTTGTTGGGACTGGCGGTTTTGCGGGCTTTTGGCGCTCAACGCGCTGATCAATTTTGCCGCCGGTCTTGCCATTGAACGAGCGCAGAGCGATGAGCGACGCCGTCTGATCGTCGTCGGTGCAGTTGCCGTAAATCTCCTGATCCTGGCTGTTTTCAAATATCTCGGCTGGTTTCTCCAGTCGGCCCATGATGTTTTGCAAGCTGTTGGCCTGGAGCGCGATATCCCGATCATCGATCTCGTACTGCCGGTCGGAATTTCTTTTTTCACCTTTCAGGGCATTTCCTACGTGGTCGATGTTTACCGCCGGGTGATCAAAGCGGAGCGCTCGCCCCTTGATGTTGCGCTTTACATCTCCTTTTTCCCGCAGCTTGTGGCCGGTCCGATCGTGCGGGCTTCCGATTTTCTGCCGCAACTGAAACACGCGCCGCGCTTGACTGAACGCGACATCGGCGTTGGCCTCACTTTCATTCTGATCGGCCTTTTCAAGAAGATGATCGTTGCGAACTATCTCGCGACGCAGTTTGTCGATGACGTCTTCTTCGATCCGGCCAGCCATTCTGCGCCGACGCTGCTTTTGGCCGTTTACGGCTATGCCGTGCAAATCTACTGCGATTTTTCAGGCTATAGCGACATTGCAATCGGTGTTGCAGCCCTTCTGGGGTTTCAGTTCAAGGCAAATTTCAATCAACCGTATCGCGCGACAGGTTTGCAGGATTTCTGGCGGAGATGGCATATCTCGCTGTCGACGTGGCTGCGCGACTATCTTTACATTCCGCTTGGGGGCAGTCGGGGCGGGACGATTTTCACATATCGAAACTTGATGATCACAATGCTCCTCGGTGGCATCTGGCACGGGGCCGCCTGGACCTTCGTCATCTGGGGCGCGCTCCATGGCGGTGCGCTGGTGTTGGAGCGGGTTTTCAACCTCGCCAAAGCGGCAGAAGCTGGTGTGATGACCCGAAGCGCTTGTGTATTTGCCACGTTTCATTTCGTGTGTTTCGCATGGATCTTCTTTCGTGCGGAGGATTTGGCGACTGCCTTGTCTTTCGTCGGCGGACTTGCTGATTTTAAGGAGCTTTCGCCTGACGTCTCCTGGTTCGCGCTCGGTCTTATCTTCGGGTCTTTGGCGTTTCAGTTCGTGCGAGCGGATTTGAACGATCGTGTGGGTATATGGCTCGGCTGCGTTGCGCCGATTGTGCGCGGTGTTGTCTTCATTGCCGGACTTCTTGCCATTCAATGGCTTGCACCTTCGGGTGTTGCGCCCTTCATCTATTTCCAGTTTTGAGGTCATGATGCCAAAGCTCGCATTTCAAACCCTGGTCATATTCGTCGGCGCCACCATCGCCCTTGGCATATTCAACTCCGCCTCGTTGGTGACATGGGCTTATGATCTGCCAGCGAACACATTGTCCGACGGGATCGTGACCCTTGCGGAAGTCTGGCATGACGCAATGATCGATCTCGGGCCGGCTCGTTTGACGGAGATAGTGCGCGATCAGATAGGTTTGATTACCGGTGATGTTTGACAGTGTCATTTGTATTTGCGTTCTTGTGGTGTTCATGTTTGTTTACACACGCGACTACGCGAAACTACACAGGAGGCTGGAGGCTCCCCGATGGCGAAAATGACTGGTATCAAGGCGTGTGTTTTTGATGCCTATGGCACCATGTTTGATGTTCATTCGCCGGTTAGCCGCCTGTCGGCCTCGCTTGGCGATAAAGCGCGGGCTGTGTCAGTTCTGTGGCGGGATAAGCAGCTTCAATACACATGGCTTCGCAGCCTGATGCGCGATTTTGCACCCTTCAGTCAGGTCACGCGCGATGCGCTGGATTATGCGTTGAGTGCCCATGGCGTTTTAGATGACACCCTGCGCGACGAGCTCATGCGGGCGTACTTCACCCTTGATGCGTATGACGACGTCGCGCCGTGTCTTGATGCTTTGCGGGCGAAAGGGTTCAAGACTGCAATTTTGTCGAATGGCTCGCCGGATATGCTCGATGCAGCTGTTCAATCCGCTGGTTTGAGTGGGAGGCTTGATGCTGTTCTGTCCGTCGATACCGTGGGTGTGAACAAGCCGGACCCCGCCGTTTATCAAATGACGCTCGATCATTTTTCCATCGCGCCGGATGAGGTTTGCTTCGTCTCCAACAATGCATGGGACTCGCACGCGGGCGCGCATTTTGGATATCAGGTCGCGCGGCTCAACCGTTATGATGCTCCAGCGGAAAATCTGTCCGGGGTCCCACGTTTCATCATGACCGATTTGACCCGCTTGGCGGACAGTGTCGATGCGTGAGTTGACGTCGTCATCCCGGCTTGCCAATCGGTTTTGCAAAAAAAACCATCTCGACAAGGGGATGAACTGACGATACCGTTAATGAACGCTTGTTCATTTCTTTGCGCCAAAGGCTGGCGCAGGCACCAGGGAGAGGGTGCCTTCAAGAGATGAGCATTGGAGTGTTGGGAGGACAATATGGCTACCGGAACTTCGGTCGCGCCGAAAGGCGCATCTGACGGTCTTGATACGTTTCCGAAACTTCTTCTGAGAAATGCTGTCGGCATGGCGTCGCGGCCTGCTATGAGGGAAAAGGATCTTGGCATCTGGCAGACCTGGACATGGTCTCAGGTGCTTGAAGAGATTGAACCCTATGCCAGGGGTCTCAAGGATCTCGGTCTGAAATCCGGTGACAAAGTCGCCATTGTCGGCGACAACCGCCCGCGTCTTTACTGGACATTCGTGGCCGCGCAGTCGATCAGGGCGATCCCGGTGCCGGTCTATCAGGATTCCGTCGCCGAAGAGATGGTCTATGTGCTCGACCATGCCGAGGTGGCGTTCGCGGTCGTTGAAAATCAGGAACAGGTCGACAAGGTTTTGTCGATCCAGGATCAGCTTCCGAACCTCACCACCATCGTTTACGACGATCCGCGCGGTTTGCGCGATTATGATCACAGCCATCTTTTCAGTTTTGAGATGGTGCAGGACAAGGGCCGCAACGCCTCTTATAGCGCCGAGGACTGGCGCAAAGAGATCGCGGCTGGAACGGGTGATGATGCGGCCGTCATGCTTTACACGTCGGGCACGACGGGCAAGCCCAAGGGTGTCGTTCTCACCAACGACAACGTTCGCATCAGCGCCGATAATGCGGTCGCCTTCGACAATCTGACGGAAAATGACACGATCCTGTCTTATCTGCCCATGGCCTGGGTGGGTGATCACGTGTTTTCGTTCGCGGAAAGTTATGTCGCTGGCATCTGCATCGCGTGTCCTGAGAATTCTGAGACCATGCATCAGGACATGATTGAAGTTGGGCCGAGCTTTTTCTTCGCGCCGCCGCGCGTGTTTGAGACCATGCTGACTAATGTCACCATTCGCATGGAAGATGCGGGCAAACTGAAGCAGAAGATGTTCAATTATTTCCTCGGTGTTGCAAAGCGCGTCGGCGAAGATGTGCTTGATGGCAAATCGGTCTCGTTTGGCGACAAGCTCCTCTACAGGCTCGGAGAGTTCTTCGTTTATGGGCCGCTTAAAAACACGCTCGGCCTTTCCAATGTGCGCGTAGGATATACCGCTGGTGAAGCGATTGGCCCGGAAATGTTTTCCTTCTATCGCTCGCTCGGCATCAATCTGAAACAGCTCTATGGTCAGACGGAAGCAACCGTTTTTGTCACCGCGCAGCCCGATGGTGGGGTGCGTGCGGATGCGGTTGGTGTTCCGGCACCCGGCGTTGACATCAAGATTGCGGATAACGGTGAGGTTCTTTTCAAGAGCCCCGGTGTGTTCAAGGAATATTTCAAAAACCCGGATGCGACCAAATCCACCAAGACGGATGACGGCTGGGTTTTGACCGGCGATGCGGGCTTTTTTGAAAAAGATGGCCAGCTCAAAATCATTGATTGCGCGAAGGATGTCGGAAAGCTGACGGACGGCAGTCTTTTCGCGCCGAAATATATCGAAAACAAGCTCAAATTCTTCCCGAACATCAAGGAAGCGGTAGCGATTGGCCACGGGCGCGATTTTGCGACGGCGATGATCAATATTGATCTTCAGGCGGTCGGCAACTGGGCGGAGCGCAACAACATTTCTTACGCGAGTTATCAGGAACTCGCCGGGCATCCAACTGTATATGAAATGATCAGCGAACATGTGAACGACGTGAACAAGCAGCTTGCCGATGAGCCGAACGTCGCCGGCGCGCAGATCAAACGGTTCCTGATTTTGCACAAGGAGCTTGACGCTGATGATGGCGAACTCACGCGGACACAAAAAGTGCGCCGTTCGTTCATCTTTGATCGCTATGAGCCCTTGATGGACGCGCTTTACGATGGCTCCGACGAGAAGCACGTGACCACCATCGTCACCTTTGAAGATGGGCGGCAGGGCGAGATTTCGGCGACCGTCAAAATCGGTGAAGCTGAGACATATCCGTTCGAAGCCACGATGAAGGAGGCTGCGGAATGAATGTTCAAGCCCAGGTCGTACCGGCGGGTACAGCACCCCGCATCAAGGATAACATCCTTCTCGATATCAAAGATATTTCGTTGTCCTTTGGCGGCGTGAAAGCCATTCAGGACGTCAGCTTTGATGTGAAAGAGGGTGAAATCCGAGCGATTATCGGACCGAATGGTGCGGGCAAGACGTCGATGCTCAACGTCATCAACGGCTTTTATCATCCGCAAGTGGGCTCGATTACTTTCAATGGCAATCAGCGCTCCAAGATGAAACCCCATGTGGCGGCAACGCAGGGCATTGCGCGTACGTTTCAAAACGTGGCGTTGTTTCGGGGCATGTCGACGCTCGACAACATCATGGCCGGGCGGATGCTGAAGATGAAGAAATCCTTCGTTCATCATCTTTGGTACTACGGCGCTGCGAAAAGCGAAGAGCTTGAACACCGCGAGCATGTTGAAAAGATTATCGAGTTTCTGGAGATCCAGGCAATTCGACGGACGCCTGTGGGGCGTCTTCCCTACGGTTTGCAAAAGCGCGTGGAGCTCGGGCGGGCGCTTGCCATGGAGCCGACGCTTCTTCTGCTTGATGAACCGATGGCGGGCATGAACCTGGAAGAAAAACAGGACATGTCGCGTTTCATCATCGATGTGAATGAACAGTTCGGCACCACGATCACCCTCATCGAACACGATATGGGCGTGGTGATGGACCTGTCCGACCGCGTGGTCGTTTTGAACTACGGCAAGAAGATTGCCGACGGCACGCCGGCGGAGGTGAAGTCCAATCAGGATGTCATCGACGCTTATCTCGGCGTTGCGCATTAAGAAGGGGTGGGGAGCATCATGGGAGACGTCCTTTACAGTATTTTCGCAGATCCGTTCGTCCAGATGGTGCAACTGCCGGATTTCTTCGTGCAGGTGCTTTGGGAAGGATTTGTATCCGGTATTCTCTACTCGCTGATCGCACTCGGCTTTGTGCTGATTTTCAAGGCATCCGGCGTATTCAATTTCGCCCAGGGCATTATGGTTGTGTTCGCAGCTTTGACACTAGTTGGACTGTTCGCGCTTGGGTTGCCCGCCTATGTGGCGCTCGTCATCTCCATCGGCATCATGTTTGGGCTTGCCGTCACGGTGGAACGGGTGGTCTTACGACCGCTCGTCAACCAACCCGACATCATCCTGTTCATGGCGACCATCGGGCTTACGCAGTTTCTGATCGGCCTTGGGGAACTCGTTTTTGGCGGTGAGCCGAAAACCATGATCAGTCAGGAGCTCGGTCTGCCAAGCGGCGCGATTGATGTGGAAATGCTCGGGGGCTTCGTTTCCTTCCAGAAGATTGATATTGCGGCGGCCACAATTGCAATCATCATGGTGGCAGCCCTCGCGTTCTTCTTTAACAAAACGACGATCGGGCGGGCATTGAGAGCGGTGGCCGACGACCACCAGGCGGCCCTTTCGGTGGGTATTTCGCTCAATCAGATCTGGGTCATCGTGTGGTTTGCCGCCGGGATCGTGGCGCTTACGACCGGCATCATGTGGGGCGCGCGGTCCGATGTGAGTTTCGCACTTCAAATCGTGGCGCTGAAGGCTTTGCCGGTTCTCATTCTTGGTGGCTTCACATCTATACCGGGTGCCATTCTGGGCGGGCTTATCATCGGCATTGGCGAGAAGATAGGTGAGGTCTATTGGGGCCCACTTGTCGGCGGTGGTATCGAAAGCTGGCTCGCGTTCTTCATCGCCCTCATGTTCCTGCTGTTCAGGCCGCAAGGTCTCTTCGGCGAAAAAATCATCGAGCGGATTTAGGGGGTATTGATCCATGTTTTACCGTGAAGTTGGACAATTCAAAACCACCTATGCCGCCGACCAGGCGACGTTCCCGATCACACAAGATCGCATCGCCATAGGTCTTCTGCTTCTCGCCGCCTTCGTAGGCGTGCCGCTCGTCATGAACGATTTCTGGATTGAATCGATCATGATCCCGTTCCTTGTGTTCTCGCTCGCAGCCATCGGGCTCAATATCGTGACGGGGTACACCGGCCTGTTGTCGCTCGGAACGGGCGGCTTTATGGGTGTCGGCGCTTATGCGGCTTACAAGATCACCACGTCGTTTCCTGACCTCAACATCATCTTCGCCTTTCTCGGCGCGGGCGGATGTGCGGCCCTTGTCGGAATTTTCTTCGGCCTGCCGTCTTTGCGCATCAAGGGGTTTTATCTCGCGGTGGCGACCTTGGCGGCGCAATTCTTCCTCGAATGGGCCTTCATCCGCATCGAGTGGCTTTACAACTACAACCCGTCGGGGGCGATCGACAGCGCGCCTGTGCGCGAACTCTTCGGGGTCCCAGTGACGGGCCGCCTTGCAGAGCCGGTTCCAAAATATCTCTTTGCGCTTTCCATCGTGGTCGTCATGACGTGGGTCGCGAACAACGTGTTGCGGGGCAGGGTCGGGCGAACCTGGATGGCCATTCGCGACATGGATATTGCGGCTGAGCTGATCGGCATCAAGCTTCTGCCAAACAAGCTGCTGGCGTTTGCCTTTTCATCGTTTTACTGCGGGGTCGCAGGTGCGATGATGGTGTTCATCTGGCTGGGTGCTGCCGAGGTTGAAAGTTTCGACATCAACCACTCGTTTTTGATCCTTTTCATGGTGATCATCGGTGGGCTTGGCAGTCTGTCCGGATCGTTCATGGGGGCTGCGCTTATATGGATTTTGCCGATCTTGCTGCGCGCCTTCCCCGGTATGGTGGGGCTCGCCTTTACCGAGCATGGCGGCGTGTCCGGCGCTTGGGCGACTTTGTTTGTAAATGTCGTCGGCA
>JBCBTO010000088.1:0-7652 GCA_039818625.1 Pseudomonadota bacterium | reverse complement strand
GGCTCTGGCGTGTCATCACGCCCTTCATTTCGCTGCCGACCTAGCGCTCGCATCTCGGCCTCTTCCCCGTCGCTTGCCAGCACGACGTCAACTTCTTTCCATCCGTTTCGCGTGAGCGTCATTGTCTGCCAATTCGTCGCCTCGAACCCAAGGTAAAGGCCGAAAAGCGAGTTGAGGGCGAAGCCAATCAACGGATTGACGAGTTCCGAGACGGCGATGAATGCCGCCGCGATCACAAGATAGGCGAGCACACCGATCCAAAGGCGATGCCACAGAAGCCAGAGCAGCGGAAAGACCAGCGCCAGCACTGAAAAGCCATCGCGCACGATGCGTATGTTGTCACCATTTTCCACCGCCTCGGGCAAGGCGTCGGTGAATTTGAAAACGCGGTAGGTGGCCATGGTCATTACCCGTGTTACGCTCATGCTTTATTGGCAGGTTTTGGTCATGCTTTCAATTGTCACCCATGGGTTGGCGAATTTCGGACATATCTACGCGCCGGCGGGTGATGGTCCTTTTCCGATGCTTCTCATCCTGCACGGCTCGGAAGGCGGGTGGTCTGGCTGGTCGGCGCGCACGGCAACTTTTTTTGCCGCGCATGGATTTGCGGCTTACTATCATGCGTATTCGAAAGGTGGTAATCTCTGGAATGCCGGTGAGATCAGAGATATTCCGCTTGATAACACAGTTGATGCAATCACCACTTTGAAGACCCACCCACTCAGCAATGGGAAGATCGGCATTTACGGCATTTCACGCGGCGGCGAACATGCACTTCTCCTCACGTCGCTGATGGCACGCGATGCGGTTCACCCCTTGCCCGATGCGGTGGCAACCCACAGTGCACCGAGCGTCATATGCGGTGCGTTTGACGCGAAACGGTGGCGGGACAGGGGTGATCCGGGGTGGCAAGTCTGGCGACCGCAAGACCGGGCCTGGACGTGGAAGGGATCTTCAGAGGACCTGACGCCCACGATACTGATTGAAATTGAGCGGTACTCCGGTCCGCTTTTTCTGAGCCACGGCACACACGATTCGACGTGGGATGTATCCATGTTGGACAATCTTGAGGAGCGCCTTTTGAAAGCGGGTCGATCGCCTGAAATTCATCGCTATAAAGGGCAAGGTCACGGTCCGTTTGCCGCAAAGGATGTCAACGCCCATCATCTCAATCTGCTGAGCTTTTTCTCAAAACATCTCGAGGACTAATCGCCAAGTTTGCCCTTGGTGGTTGGCAGTGAGTCCGCCACACGCGGATCGATCGTGATCGCGGTGCGGAGCGCTCGGGCAACCGCCTTGAAGCACGTTTCAGCAATGTGGTGATTGTTTTCGCCGTAAAGATTTACGACGTGCAGCGTGATACCGGCGTTCTGGGCAAAGGCCATGAAGAATTCACGGAAGAGCTCTGTGTCGTAGTTACCCACCTTGTCGCGGGTGAATGCCACTTTCCAGATGAGATAAGGTCGACCGGAGACGTCAATTGCTGCGCGTGTGAGCGTTTCGTCCATCGGCAGATCAATGGACGCATAACGCGTGATCCCCTTCATATCGCCGAGCGCGTCGCGAAATGCCTGACCGATCGCAATGCCGACGTCTTCCGACGTGTGATGCGCGTCGATGTGAAGGTCGCCTTTGGCACGCACGTTCAGATCCATCAACGAGTGGCGCGAAAGCTGTTCGAGCATGTGATCGAAGAAGCCGACCCCTGTTTCGACATCATAGCTGCCGGTGCCATCAAGGTCGATTTCAACCGCGATGTCAGTTTCTTTCGTGGTGCGGGTGATTTTGGCTTTGCGCATGGTCGTTCCCATAAACTCTCTCGCTCCTGCCTTAACGCTTTAGGGTGAAGGGGATTTAACAGGCTGTTTGGGCGGGCGCAAATTCACAGGCGCGCTTGTTATCCGAGCTGCAGATGAGTTCAGCGGTCTTTCACGAATTGTGGATGAATGGAAGAGGCCCCGGTTCAAGACCGGGACCGACAGCGTGAGAGGCACGGTCGGCACATATGTCAGGTCCGGCTTGTTAGCAAGCGCAATCCAGCTGCTGCAAAGAAAAGGCCGAGCACCGCCTGAATGCTGCGACGCGCCTTGCCATAGAGCCTCACCATGACGGGCGTTGAAAAAGCGAGCGCGTAAAGGGCGTGGATGGCGAGCGACAGAATGAACGTGCCCATCACAATCACGATGCCGACCCAAAGCGGCGCGTCAGGCGCAACACCGAGGGATATGATCGCGATCCAGGCGAGTGCGGCCTTCGGATTGGTCATCTGGATCACATAACCCCGGTGCGCATAGCCAAACCGTGTGCGTTTGCCGCCTGCGAGTTCCCTGCCTTCGATTTCATGTTTCGACAACGCGGATTTGAACGCCTTATAGGCGAGCCACAACAGGTAGAGACCGCCGAAAACCTTGATAACAACAAGTGCTGACGCGTATGTCGCGAGCAGCGCCGACAGGCCCATGACCGTCAAAACCGCCCATGTGAACGACCCCATTGCGATGCCAGTGGAAAGCGCGAGGCCCTCCCGCCTTCCGACGGCCATTGAGGTGCCATTGATCGCAAGGATGTTCGGACCGGGGCTCGCGATACTCAACAGGAACGCGGAAAAAGACAGAAGAATGCCTGGAAGATAGGTGTAGATGTCGTCCATGAAGGTGCCCTCTAATGTCTTTAATGTTCTTGTATTGTTCTATTTTGTCGCACCTTTGTCAATGCCGGAATCAGGAGTGGCGAACAAAACCTCATATCCCTCCTCCTCCGGTTCGTCGTTCATGAGCTCCACCGGGAAGCCATCGGCGCGGATTGCGAGCCCCGTTTATTCTTCCAGTCTTTCAATCATGCGGTCTGACTGCGCACGATGGATGACGCGGCGGGCGACGGCAAACAGGTGATGGCGCCGTCATACATCTGCGCAAGGTGACGCGGTGTTTCGCCCCAGGACGCCCCGCATCGCAGAGCGGTCGCCACGCTTCGTGGCTGAGGTCATGAACGGCCGTATCAAAGCCTTTGCGCACGAGGCTGCCGGCCAGTTTCGCACCCACATTCCCCAAACCGATGAATCCGACTTTCATGGCACTCCCTCCCCTTTTCCATCAATCCTGCCAGCCATGTTGTCGCGGTATGATCGCGTTAACGACAGGCAGAGGTCGACACGCGGCACGTTTGCAAATGCGGCAGGGATCACTAAATAGGAACCTCAGGCGACGGCACCGGGCGTGGCACCTCAAGCGCTCCCATCGACGTTGGCCAACAGGAGAGTTGAATGACATTTCATACCCAAAACCGGTCATCACATGGGTTCGGCCCCGTGCATGCCACCACCATCGTGATGGTGCGCAAGGATGGCAAGGTTGTGATTGCGGGCGACGGACAAGCGTCCATGGGTCAGACCGTCGTCAAATCGAACTCACGAAAGGTTCGCCGGATCGGAAACGGCGACGTGATCGCGGGATTTGCAGGATCCACCGCCGATGCTTTTACGCTTTTGGAGCGGCTTGAAACAAAGCTTGAGCAATATCCGGCAAATCTGATGCGCGCTGCCGTCGAACTCGCGAAAGATTGGCGCACGGACAAGTATCTGCGCAATCTCGAAGCGCTTCTTTTGGTGGCAGACAAGGATGTCAGCCTGATGATTTCGGGCGCTGGTGATGTTTTTGAGCCGGAGGGCGGGATCGCCGCCATCGGGTCCGGCGGGAACTACGCGCTCGCGGCGGCCCGCGCGCTTGCCGATCAAGAATTGTCGGCCGAAGACATAGCGCGCCGGTCCATGAAAATCGCCGCAGACATCTGCGTTTACACAAATGACAATCTGGTCGTGGAAAGCATGGATGTTGCATGACATCGACACACTTTGACGGTGCCATAACCTTCAACCCGGTTGTTCATGCAGATCTGCCCCTGTTGCAAGACTGGCTGGAAAGCGAAGAGTGGCGCACATGGTGGGGTCAGCCTGATGAAGAACGCCAGATGATTGTCGACATGATTGAAGGCCGCGACAGTTCGAAACCGTTCCTCTTTTCAGTCGCCAATCGCCCTGTCGGCTACATCCAATATTGGTTCGTCGACGATTGGAGCAGAGAACCCTGGCTGTCTGATGCCCCGTGGTTGTCAGCCGTCCCGGGATATATCGGGGTTGATCTATCAATCGGCGACAAAGCAGATATGTCAGCAGGCCTCGGATCGGCAGCGCTGACCCAGTTTTGCCGACAGCTGCGATCAGAAGGGCACGAGAAAATCCTGATTGACCCCGACATCAACAATCAGCGCGCCATTCGCGCTTATCAGAAAGCCGGTTTTCAACCCATCTCCGCGCTTAAAGACAAAACAGATGACTGCCTGATCATGCATTTTCAGGCGCTGACGGAAGAGAATTGCTTATGACAAATTTTTCCCCTCGGGAAATCGTATCGGAACTCGACCGCTACATCATCGGCCAGAAGGAGGCCAAGCGGGCCGTCGCGATCGCCCTTCGCAACCGCTGGCGCAGGCAGCAGCTTGACGGCGCAATGCGCGAAGAGGTGATGCCGAAGAACATTCTCATGATCGGGCCAACCGGCGTCGGCAAGACCGAAATCTCCCGTCGCCTCGCCAAACTGGCCGGTGCGCCGTTCCTCAAGGTGGAAGCGACCAAATTCACCGAAGTCGGCTATGTGGGCCGCGATGTGGAACAGATGATCCGCGACCTTGTGGAAGTCGGGATCGGCCTGGTGCGCGAGAAAAAACGCAAGGATGTTCAGGCGAAAGCCCATGTTCAGGCAGAGGAGCGTGTGCTCGATGCGCTTGTCGGCGAAACGTCAAGCCCGGCGACCCGCGAGAGCTTCCGCACCAAATTGCGCGATGGGCAACTGGACGACAAGGAAATAGAGATCGAAGTCGCCGACACGGGCGGGATGCCGAATTTTGAGGTACCGGGCATGCCGGGCGCCTCCATCGGCGTCATGAACCTCAACGACATGTTTGGCAAAGCCTTTGGCGGGCGCACCAAGACACGCAAAGTGATGGTGAAGGATTCTTACGACGTGCTTGTCAATGAGGAATCCGACAAGCTTCTAGACGAAGATCAAGTGGTGGCCGAAGCCCTTGAGTCAGTGGAGAATGACGGCATCGTCTTTCTGGACGAGATCGACAAAATCGCGGTTCGTGACGGTGCGCGGGGCGGGGATGTCTCCCGCGAGGGCGTGCAGCGCGATCTGCTGCCGCTTGTGGAAGGCACCACGGTCTCCACAAAATACGGGCCAGTGAAAACGGACCACATTCTCTTCGTTGCGTCCGGCGCATTCCACGTCTCCAAACCCTCTGACCTTCTGCCTGAACTTCAAGGACGATTGCCGATCCGCGTCGAGTTGCGCGCACTCACCAAAGAGGATTTCGTGCGCATCCTGAACGAGACCGAGGCGAGCCTGATCAAACAGTCCGTGGCGCTGATGGGTACAGAAGATGTGGCGCTCAATTTTACCGATGATGCCATCGACGCGATCGCTGACCTTGCGGTTTCGATCAATGCGAGCGTTGAAAACATTGGCGCGCGGCGGCTTCAAACGGTGATTGAGCGCATCCTCGACGATATCAGCTTCACCGCGACCGACCGGGCAGGCGAGGAGATCGTCATCGATTCCGCATTCGTCCACGAGCAAATCGGCGATCTTGCCAAGGATGCTGATCTCAGCCGTTACATTCTCTAACTAGCGTTCGCGGCTGCGCGTCGCACCATCATGATGAGCTCGTTCAATGCCGTCTCTTCGATCTTGGAGATTTCCGTTGCGAGACGGTTGGCGAGTTCCGTCGCCTTCGGGTTGAGGCCTGCCGTGTCGATCACGACGCGCGGATCGGACATCTCGGCGAGACGCTGGAGTTCCTCGGCCTCATCCCAGATGACGTTGAAATACGCGATGATGCGTTGAACCATCGCCCAGGTCGGCGTGCCGCGTTTGCCGTGTTCGAGGGCCGAGAGATAGGCGCTTGATACATTCAGTGCGAGCGCCATCTCCTTGAGAGTGATGTTACGCTGGTCTCTGAGTTGCCTGAGCTTTGCTCCAAACGGGGTCATTCACACTTCCGTACTGTGGTCGTGATCAGTGAATAGCAAGACAAGGCAAAGGGCTCTATGGGTTCTTTCGTCTCAGGCGAACGTAGAGAGCGCCGCCGCCGCCATGTCTTTGATGGGCTTCATCAAATCCGACGACAAATGGTCGCAAGGCCGGATCGCGCAACCATTCAGGGACCCTGCGGCGGAGGACCCCCTGGCCAATGTCGGCAGTCTCATCCGGCAGTAAATCGCGGGATTTCGGGTCGCTCTTGCCCTTTCCGGTGATGACGAGAACATTGCGCCAGCCCTGAAAGTGACCATACCTGATGAAGTTCATGAGAGCCGAATGGGCCTGGCGCTGGGTCATGCCGTGAAGGTCAATGCGACCATCGAGTTCATCGCGTCCACGCCCCAATCTTACTTTCAGCTTCTTGTCGATCGACTGCGGGCCAGCTGGTGGTTCGTTCTTCTGACGTCGCGCGGGCCGAACCGAGACTCCAACGGATGCCGGAAGCTTCTCCGACACCCTGCGCGTTGATGCGGCTTGTGGTTTCACGGGCTTTGACGACGCAGACCCTGAGGGCGTCGCGGAAGACAAGAGGTCGTGCATGGTTTCCGGTACCGTCGGTTTCAGCGGTGTGACGCTGTCTGTCACCTTTTTCCAAAGGAGACTGTCTTCTCGCGTCAGCCGCTTCGATCTGGACGGTTTGTCATTAGCCATTAATCAGGTGACCGGTACGTGTTTCGGCCACAGAACGTAAAAGTCCGCCGCGTGCTGGATCGACCCCGCAGCTCTTTCGGCTTTTTCCCCTGCTCCAAAGTAGATATCCCCTCTGGCAGGGCCGACAATGGCCGAACCCGTGTCTTGCGCAATCATAAGACGCTGAAACGATGCATCATGGTCCGATGTCACGAAAATCGGCGTGCCGAATGTGTGTAATGTACGATCAACAGCGAGGCTCCGGCCGGCAGACAAAGGCACTTTTCCCGCGCCTATCGGCCCGTCGTCCGGGTCAAGATTGTCGACTTCATTGAAGAATATATACGATTGGTTGTGCCACAACACCTCATTCATCTGGTCGGGATTGTCCTGAAGCCAGGTGCGGATCGCCTGCATGGACATCGCCTCGCGGGCAATTTCATCCCGGTCGATGAGAATGCGTCCGATGGCCGTGTAGTCGTGGCCGCTCTTCGCCGCGTAAGTCACGCGCATGACGCCACCTTCGGCGAGGCGAATGCGGGCGGACCCCTGAATGTGGATGAAAAACGCGTCGATGGCATTGTCGAGATAGACGAGTTCGAGTTTTTGATCGGACACGGCACCGCTGTCGATGGCGCGGCGATCGTGATATGGCGTGAGTTCACCGTCTTTTACGCGACCGAAGCGGATTTGCGGGTCCCAATTCGCCGGGCGCTTCACATCCGCCGGGAGATCGCGAACCTCGATGAGGTCGGAGGGGCGTTTCAACAGGGGGACCTGGAACGCGCCGCCTTTCAGCCGTGATCCGGCGACTTCGGGCTCATAGTAGCCAGTGACAAAACCGCGCCTCCTTGCGTTTTCCTGAGATGCCTCAGGGCTTGGCCGAACGGGTCGCGGTATGAAGTGACTTTCGAAAAACGCCTTGAT
>JBCBTO010000087.1:0-7658 GCA_039818625.1 Pseudomonadota bacterium | reverse complement strand
TGTCTGCGGGATGATCCCCGCCTCTTTGATCTTTTTGACAAATTCGATCGAGCTGCCATCCATAACCGGCGCTTCAGCGCCATCGATTTCAATGCGCACATTATCGACACAAAAAGATCTAAGCGCCGCCATCAAATGCTCGATGGTCGCCACAAAAATTCCATTCGGGTCACCGATGATTGTGCACAGTTCCGTTTCACTCACCGAAGAATGGCAAGCGGAAATGTCTAAATATCCGCCAGACGTGAGACGTCTAAACACAATACCAGTCCCTGCATCCGCAGGATAAAGTGTCATTGTCACTGGAAGATTGCTGTGGACACCTTTTCCGGTGAACGTCACCGACCGGCATAAGGTGTGTTGAACGCTTTTATTTATTTTTGTTCTTGTCATTTCCGCCATCACCTAGGACGACCCTTTCCTCGGCTGTTTGCCCGAACCAAACGCCTCTTAACGAGCAGAACCATCTACTGAGCAACCGTACTGGTTACTTTGTTTCAAAAACCCGACGATGATATGCACACCCCAGTGCCATTGAACTGCGTCGTTCACCCACCATATCGTTGAGCACACCCCGCACCCATGGCCCAACGTTGTCTGGAATGTAACGGGCAACTCATTTCGAAACAAATCACGCTTTCTAACCGAATATTACCAGGAATAAGTTATATATTTCATAGACTTAGGGAAACAAAACGAAGGGCTGTGAACATTTGTTACACAGCCCTTTCGCGACTCAGTTTGCCTGGCGGCGCAAGAATGCCGGAATCTCCAGCTGATCTTCCGGCGATTTTTTCACATCACCGGGAACGGCGCGACCCTGGGCATCAAGATTACCGGCAGGAGCAGCAGCGGACGAGGCCACTTGCTGCCGTGGTTGGGCCATTTTTGTAAATGCGCTGGCGCTCGTCGCTTGCACGGGCGCGCTTGCAGCCGGCGCTGGTGCTGGCGCTTGTGCAGGAGATGGCGCTTGTGCTTGCTGCACGGGTGCCTGAGGCTGAGGCGCAACAGGAGCAGCAGGCACAGCCGCCGGTGCCGCAGTCGGCGCACCGGAAAGGCTGTTCACGCGGGCGGCTTCCGTTTCATCCTTGCGGCCACCCAGCGTTGCAGTCTTGATACGTTTCAACAACCCCATCGCGCCGCGCTCTTCATCTTCGCCCATGTCGAGGCTGCTCGTCGACTTCGCACGAATTTCCTGCTGAACAATCATTGGAAAATCATCAACGCTAGGCATCTTGGTGGTCGCAAACGGCTTTTCAGCCGCAGGCGGAATGAAGGGACCCGACGGTGCCGCAGCGTCTTCGACAGGCATCTGCGTTTTCGGCGCATCAAAATCCTCAACGGCGGGGATGTCCGTACCTTTGGCGATCTGGTAGGCCTCCGCACTCGGTGTGAACGGTTTGATGGTGACAGCCGGATCGGTTTTCGCAACCTCGGCAATAGCTTCCTGTGGTGCCGGAACAGGCGTAGGCGCGACTTCGCGTGGCTCGGCGATTGCAAGTTCTGCTTCAATCGCGGCCTGGGCGTTCAAAGCTGCCGCAGCCTGCGTTGCAGCACTATCGGTAACTTTCTGAGCCGTTTGAACGGGACGCATGAACGTTGACGCCTCTTTCAGTTCTGGAACAGCGTTAGACCCGGCAGCGCTTTCGATACCCGTTGCAACGACGGAAACGCGGACGACACCTTCAAGACTTTCGTCAAAGGTCGCACCGAGGATGATGTTCGCATCAGAATCGACCTCTTCGCGAATGCGGTCGGCGGCCTCATCGACTTCAAACAAGGTCAGATCGTTGCCGCCAGTGATCGAGATGAGAAGGCCTTGCGCCCCTTGCATGGATGTCTCATCGAGGAGCGGATTGGCGATGGCCGCTTCCGCTGCCTCAATCGCACGGCGCTCGCCGGAGGCTTCACCGGTCCCCATCATCGCTTTGCCCATCTCTTTCATCACGGAGCGGACATCGGCAAAGTCGAGATTGATGAGCCCTTCTTTCACCATGAGATCGGTGATGCAGGCAACGCCGGAATAAAGCACCTGATCGGCCATGGAAAATGCATCAGCGAACGTCGTCTTCTCATTCGCGATGCGGAAGAGGTTCTGGTTCGGAATGACGATCAGCGTATCGACGTTGGCTTGAAGCTCTTCAATGCCGAGATCAGCAATGCGCATGCGCCGCACGCCCTCAAACTGGAACGGTTTGGTGACAACGCCAACGGTCAAAATTCCTTGCTCACGAGCAGCCCGCGCGACAACCGGCGCAGCACCCGTACCGGTGCCGCCGCCCATGCCTGCGGTGATGAATGCCATGTGTGAGCCGGTCAAATAGTCATTGATCTCGTCGATCACCTCTTCAGCCGCCTGGCGACCGATATCCGGTTGCGAGCCAGCGCCAAGACCTTCCGTCACCTGCAACCCCATCTGGATGATGCGTTCGGATTGCGAACTCGTCAGCGCTTGCGCATCGGTGTTGGCGACCACGAAATCGACCCCTTCAAGGCCCGACTTGATCATGTTGTTGACCGCGTTGCCGCCCGCACCACCGACGCCGAACACGGTAATTTTTGGCTTTAGCTCTGTAATATCAGGCATTGAAAGATTGATTGTCATAGGGTCCTCACTGGTGCTTTGCGACACTTGAGCTTCCTCTGCCCCGGTTCGCTCAAAAAGACTAAGCTGGTTTGCCATCTCAAATTCTGGGAAAGTGGCGGCGCCAGCCATATTCAAAAATTCTCCGAAAACCATCGGCCCACGCGGCCGAGATAACCGTTGGTGCCCGTCATCTGCACCGACTTCAGCGCATTTGACCGTGATGATGACTTGCCGGGCTTCCCGCCAACGGCGACTTCCGCGATCTGCGGATAAATCATGAGGCCAACCACCGTGGAAAAAGCAGCACCGCGCGCCTCCACAGGAAGCCCCGCCACCCCGAGCGGTCGCCCGAGCCGGATGTTCTTCGCAAGGATCGTGCGGGCAAGATCAGTCAAGCCAGTCAACTGGCTCGCACCACCGGTCAAGACGAGGCGTCGCCCGACGAGTGACGCGAATCCAGACGCATTCAGGCGGTCGCGAACGAGTTCCAGCGTCTCTTCCACCCTCGGGCGGATGATCTTGGCAACCATCGACGGCGAAACATCCGTTGAAACACCGCTATCGTCACCCAAAGGACGGATTGGGATCGCATCGTGATCGACGACGTTGTCAGGCAGCACACTGCCGTGCTTCACCTTGATGAATTCAGCATGATTGAGCGACGTGGAAAGCCCGCGCGCAAGGTCCATCGTCACGTGGTGCCCACCGATCGCGACGCAGTCGCAATGGACGAACTGCCCATCCATGAAAACGGACACTGTCGTCGTGCCCCCACCCATATCGACGCAGGCGACGCCGAGTTCCGGCTCATCGCCCGCGAGCGAAGAAAGCGCGCTCGCATAAGGAGACGCGACATAGCCTTCGACCGACAGGTGACAGCGATTGATGGCAAGTTCCAGATTGCGCAGCGAGGCGTCGCTCGCCGTGACAAAATGCATGTCCACCCCAAGACGTTCACCAATCATACCGCGTGGGTCCTTGATCCCGCCATCGCCATCGAGCGCATACCCAATCGGCAGGGAGTGAACGATCATCTGGTCGTCGGCGGCGGAATGGTTTTGACCCGCTTCTAAAACGCGACGGATATCAGCATCTTCAACTTCCTGCCCGGCGAGAGATACGCTTGCCGAAAAGGCCTCACTGCGCATGCGCCCGCCTGAGAAATTCACGATAAGTGATTCGACAGTCATTCCGGCGTCTCTTTCCGCCGCATCCACAGCAAGCCTGATCGCCTGTTCCGCCTTATCGAGGTCAACGACAACGCCACCTTTGAGGCCGCGCGACTGTTGGTGACCAAAGCCGATAACCTCAACGACATGCGTGCGCCCTGAAAGCTCAATACCATCCTGCTTCGGATGCAAGCGGGCAATAACACAGCAGATTTTCGTCGTGCCTACGTCAAGCACGGTAATGAGACTTGAGCGGCTGCTCGACAACATGCGCGAACGCACGGGTTTGGAAGAGCCAAGACGGAGGATCATATCTTCCTCTCTGTCTTGCGTGCGTCTGCGCGGCGCTTCAGCGTTGCGCGACGATTAACCATTGCCTCATCGGACAACCGCATGACGACGCGGTCGCCGAGGCGCATGTCAACGCTCACAATGTCCTTGGACAGAAGATCGTTTTCCTCATCAAGCGCGACAAGTCGGGACAACGCCTCATCGACATCGTCTTCCGGCAGCTTCACGGTAATGTCGTTATCGAGAAGCAGGTCCCAGCGGCGATCAAAGCGCAGGAGGGAAGCGCGAACGCGGGCTTTGACCATCGGAAACTGCGCGAGGGTGGCGAGAAACGCCTCGCCCTTGCGCTGCGCGCCGTGGCCGACCAGAAGCGGCAGGGACGCGAACAATGTCTCATCATAATCGGCAAGCGCCTCGCCCTGTCGGTCAACGACCGAAACACGCGACCCACGCTGCCACAGCGCAAACGGAACGCGCTCGGTCAGGTCAATCTTGAGCTTGCCTGGATAAATCTTGCGGACGGAAGCAAACGCCACCCACGGCTCGCGCAGGAGCGTCCTGTGCGCGGCGGCGACATCGAACGTGACGAGCGACAGGCCCGGTTCAAGACCGAGAACATCGAGAATGTCCTGCTCGCGCATATAGGTGTGGCCGGAAATGGTAACGGCTTTGACATCGAATCCAGCCATCGCGGTCGATGTTGCGACAGCCTTCGTGAAATGCCCGCCAAGGACCATTCCATAAAGAACGAAAGAGCCCAGAATACCGGCAGCTGCGACAGCCGTGAAAAACGGCGGCAAGGTCTCGACCCGCGCTTCGGCACGGTGAAAAAAGCGTCTCACGAGCAACTGCCGACGAGAAAGAGGCTTTCCATCGTCAATACGCCGCGCGTGGCCCAATTTTGAAACCGACTGCTTGTGCTTGGCTAACGCCCGCAACTCGCGTCCTCCACCATCCATCGAACAAGCTGGCCAAATGAAAGCCCAACATGGGCAGCCATTTCAGGAACCAGCGATGTCGGCGTCATACCGGGTTGGGTGTTCACTTCGAGGCAGACGAGATCATGTGCCCCATCTGATCTTTCGTCCAGGCGAAAGTCAGCACGACTCACCCCTCGACACCCCAACGCCCGATGCGCCTTGGATGATAGATTCTGTATATGTTGGTAAATATTCGGTAAAATTTCGGCAGGAAGCACGTGCTTTGATCCGCCTGGTGCGTATTTCGCATCATAGTCGTAGAATTTGTGACCGGTTGAAATAATTTCAATCACATCAAGCGGTTTACCGTCCATCACGGCGCAGGTCAGTTCCCGACCGGCAACAAAGCGTTCAACCATGACGATATCACCGTAAGGCCACGCGTCTGAGTAGAGTTCCTGCGGCGGGTGCTCCATGTCCTTGGTGACGATCAAAACACCAAAAGATGATCCCTCGCTGACCGGCTTCACCACGTAAGGGGGGTCCATCGGATGGGCTTTCGCAGCCTCAAGCCGATGCATGATTCGGTGATTTGCGACCGGGATATCCGCATCTTTCATAACGGCCTTGGCGCGATCCTTGTTGATCGCAAGCGCAGATGCCATCACGCCGGAATGTGTGTACGGGATGTTGAGGAATTCGAGAATGCCCTGCACACAACCATCTTCACCAAAAGGTCCGTGCAATGCATTGAAGGCAACGTCAGGCTTCAGGTCCGCGAGCACCTGAGCCACATTGCGGTCGACGTCGACACGCGTGACAGGAAACCCCTCTTCCTCCAGGGCCTTCGCGCATTCCTCACCGGTGGAAAGGGAAACGGGGCGCTCGGAAGACCAACCGCCCATCAAGACCGCCACGTGTTTTTCAGCCAATGATCTCACCCTCCACACACTCGAAACTAAAGATGGGCGATTCGCCCATCAAAGTCACAAATGTGGATTTGGCACTTCAGCTACGCAAATGATGGCCCACAAAACAAAAAAGCTAGGCGGCCCACCCGAGGCGACGCTTGTCCTCTGCGATCAAGGCCCGTTCATCCTCCGTTGCAAGCCCCTCCTCCCAAGCGGCGAGCAACGGCTCCACCTTCGCGTTCCAAAGCGGAGGGTAAAGGGCGATGATAAGCATGGTGAGATATCCATGCGGCATAGTCGGCGCACCGTCCAGGCTTTCAAGCTGCCAGAAAGGCCGATTGGCGAACTGATGGTGGTGCGAGTGGCGCGGCAAATTAAACAGCATCGCGTTCGACACATAACGATTGCAGTTCCAAGAATGACGCGGCTCAACGCGCGTGCCCGGTTTCCGGACGAGCCCGTAATGCTCGACGTAATTGACAAGTTCCAGGTAGAGCTTGCCCTGCAAGCCGACGATGGTGAAGAACAGCACGCCCAACCAGCCGGCGATGAGATAATGAAGCACAATGAGGGCTAGTGTCATAAGCTGCCCCCGAATGGCTCGATTTTGAAAGGACAGGACCGGATAGCCACGCTTTTCCGCCCGCTCAGCTTCAATCTTGAAGGCGTTGACGAATGCGCCGACCGTTGAGCGCACAACAAAGGCGAGCACATATTCGCCGCGCCGCGCCGTTGCGGGATCAGCCTTTGTTCCCACATTGCGATGGTGACCGTGGACGTGTTCGATCGCAAACGTCGTGTCATAGGTATAGGCAAGCAGCCAGCGACCGACGATGTAATCCCGTGCATTGGCACGGTGGGTCAGCTCATGCGCGACGTTGACAGCACCCGCTCCCATCAAAAGGCCGCAGCCCAAAATCGCCGCCGTCACCTCAAGACCCGAAGTTGCCGCTCGGTTTGCGGCAAGGTCAAAACCCACACCACCAAAAAGCGCCTCAAGGGCACCGGATAACGGACCGACACCACCGCTGTAATATGCGGCAAGCGCCGCGATAAGCGCGACCAACGGCAAACAGGACAGCAGGTAAAAATTCAAGATGGCGGCGAGATAGGTTCCGTCGTCTTTCTGATCACCTGTGAGCTCATCCACAAACGTGGCAAGCACGGTTGGCAAAAGAACAACCAGATACATCCATGCGCCACCTGCAGCCATGGCGAGAACTGCGGCCAGCATAACAAGTGGCAAAAGCGCATATTGAACTTGAGTGGTAAGTGTTCGCGACATCGACAACTCCTCCATTTATTCCAAAATGCAGTTCGCGCTTCTGCCTGTCAAAACAATTTCTTACGCTGACGTAAGGTCAATATCTGCTTTGTGTTAATCCGTGAGCTGCCCAAAATGGAGGGGCATGAACACGCCCCTCCTTGCCGCAGTTAGTCAGCATTTAATAAAGCAGACTCGTATCACCATAGGTGAAGTAGCTCTCATCAAGCTCTTCAATCGTCATGTTGCTGATGAACAGCTTGGTAGACGGGTCAAACTGAACGAGAACACTGGTGCCGTATTGGCTTGCATGGGTCTGAACATCGGCAAAGCTCGTCGCGTGGGTGCTATCGATCATGATCGTGTCCTCGGCCTCGTTAAAGTCTTGGACATAATCGAAGAAACCATCCGAGGCGAAGACGAACGTATCGGCACCGGACCCGCCGGTAAGGAAGTCGACACCATGCCCGCCAATGAGAATGTCATCGCCGCCATGGGACTGGAGATGGTCAGTGC
>JBCBTO010000086.1:0-7720 GCA_039818625.1 Pseudomonadota bacterium | reverse complement strand
ACAACTTCGGACTTTTCGAGCCCAATGCTGTCGAGAACCTCAACGAAATCGCCGGTCGTCTCAAAGTTCACGTGCACTTCTTCGGATTCGAAGAGGTTCACTTCGGCAGACGGGTCGGTGCCCGGATCGATGAATTCAACGCCATCGAGGAAGACATCGCCGCCCCACCATGCGCCTTCCTCACGACGTTTTACGGAAGCACGGTCGCCCACCTCGTAGATATCGAGTTCGAACGGACCAGTGCCAACTGGCTTGCCTGGCAAGTCGCCATCATAATCGCGATGGACGACGAGGCCCGGGTAGTCCGCCATGCCAGGAATGAGGGTGATGTCAGCCTGTTTGAGATTCATACGAACGGTGTGGTCATCCACCCGTTCCAGAATGTCGTCATAGATTTTGTTGGTGTCTGGGTTGACGAGGGTGCCGAAGCGGCCCGCCATGGAGTTACCCTCCACATCCTTCTCACACCAGCGGGTGATGTTGAAAATCACGTCGTCGGCGTTGAAGTCGTCACCGTTGTTCCATTTCACACCCTTGCGCAGATTGAGGGTATAGATTTTGGCATCATCGCTGATATCCCAGCTTTCGATCAGCATGCCCTTAAATGTGAAATCGCGCGTGTAGCGGACGAGTGGCTCCAAGAACTGACGCGCCAGATTGCCCATCTCAGACCAGTCAAATGTCCGCGGATCTTTTAGTTCGCGCACATTCATCGACACCTTCAAGATGCCACCTTTTTTTCCTTCCGCTTTGGCAACTGTCGGCGCTACAGCACCAATCATTGCATAAGCCGTTGCCGTCGTCGCACCAAACGCACTTGCAAGAGCCAAGAATTCACGCCGGTCGACTTCGCCTGCCTTCGTTTGTTCGGCAAGTTTTTCTATTGATTTCGGCAGTGGATCGCCGTTCCTTTTGAAAAACACTCAACTTCCTCCCTTTGTTGTTTTCTCTTTTTTTTTAATAGGTTTCAAAAATCAACTCACTTTGTCAAAACCTGATTTGCCGTTTTTCGGAAAAAAGGTCGCAGACGGGCAAATCTTTGCTGTCAAACCCTCGCTGGAGGCCATTACGCTGCAAAGTAATTGCCGATTTTAGAAACAACGTGCTCAATATCCGCGTCATTGATATCTAAGTGCACAACCAGGCGGCTGGTCTCGTGGGGCGCCCCAAGAATGATGCCTTCCGCACGGAGATGGGTGTTGAGCGCTGCTGTATGATCGGGGTCCACTTTCACGAAGACCATGTTGGTGTCCACGCGGCTGTGGTCGACTTCTATGGCGTGAAAGTCATCAAGTGCATCGGCAAGCTTTTTCGCGCGTTCATGATCATCGCGCAGGCGCTCAACATTGTGCTGCAGAGCGTAAAGACCGCAAGCGGCGAGCACCCCAGCCTGACGCATGCCACCGCCGAGCATTTTCCTGCTCCGTCGGGCGCGGCGAATGAAGTCCCTAGGCCCTGCAAGCACAGAGCCGACGGGTGCGCCCAGCCCTTTTGACAAGCATAAGGACACCGTATCCATCTTTCGGCATACATCGCGTGCCGACATGTTGGACTTTACGACCGCATTCATGAGCCGTGCGCCGTCGAGATGCACTGACAAGCCGTTTTCATGGGCAAGGTCGGCCACCGCATCGAGATTGGCCTGATCTTGGACTTCGCCGTAAACAGTGTTTTCCAGGCTGACGAGGCGTGTGATCGGCAGATGCACATCATCACCTTTGATCGCGGCCTTGACGTCCGCCGGTGTGATGGCGCCCCCCGGTCCCACTTGCAGATGATGAGGGACAATCCCTCCAAGAGCGGCGGCACCGCCCGCTTCGTAGCGGGCCACATGGTAAGCATTGCCGCTGATGTATTCTTCGCCGCGTGCGCAATGGGTGAGGAGAGCGATGAGATTGCTCTGGGTTCCCGATGCGACGAAGAGCGACGCCTCCTTGCCGAGCAGATCTGCGACCGTTTCCTCTAACAGATTGACCGTCGGATCATCGCCGTAAACATCATCCCCGACCGATGCGGTCGCCATCAACTCACGCATTTTCGCCGACGGACGCGTTACGGTATCGCTTCTCAGATCAATGACAGCCTTATCGCTGCCAGAGGAAACGCTGGTATCGTACATGGTGTCTCCGCAAGTGTCCGTCGATCGCGCCCGAAGCTATCGACAAACGGCACCCTCGACAAGGGCGACAACACGTGTCCAGACGGTGTAATTTTGAATGCATTTTCGCACTGATTTGCTGCAGCGCACCCAAAAACAATTCGTACACATCCTCTACACAAGTCTGCGACTCTTTGGGTCGCCATTTCTTAAAGCGTTGATTCTAATGACTTATACTATTTGATTATGCACTTTCGATCAGTTGCATCCGCCTTGCATTTGTGATTTTCTTTGTGTTGGGAGGAAGTTCGGGATGTCGGCAAGCGCAGCTTACGCTAGCGATTCTGCTTTGAAATCGGAAGAAGATCATTTCAGAGCTCAAATTTATCTGCTGATTGCAAGCCTTTTGGCACGCCCGCCGGGCGGCGAAATGCTTACGGTCGTCCGTCAACTGCAGGGTGACGACTCCGACCTCGGCAAAGCCTTCCACAGTTTGGCGGCCAATGGTGATAAATTCAGCGAAGAGCAGCTTCGACACGAATTCAATGATCTGTTCATCGGCATGGGCCGCGGGGAACTGGTGCCGTTTGGCTCTTATTACCTGACGGGCTTTTTGAACGAGAAGCCGCTTGCGAAGCTCCGCAACGCCATGCGCGAGTTGAACATCACGCGCGCCGATGAGGTGAAAGAGCCGGAAGACAACATAGCGTCCGTCATGGAAATGATGGCGGGTCTTATCACGGGCGCATTCGGCTCGCAGGCGAGTGATGCGACCCAAAAGGAATTTTTCGACCAACATGTTGGATCTTGGGCTCCGCATTTCTTCAAAGACTTAGAGGCGGCTGAGAGCGCCAAGTTCTACAAACCGGTGGGCCGGATCGGCCAACTTTTCATGGAAATCGAAAGGGCCGCCTTCGCTATGGAGTAGCAGCTTTTTCTACGCGGGATAGGTGCTGGTCCCGCGGACAGCAAAACCAGACGTGGTGGCGCCTGTTTTTTACAGCATCAAAAAAGGAGGGTGCTCATGGCACGCAAAGAAGAGACGGCGACCGATCGCCGTACTTTCCTCAAGATGGCAAGTGTTGGAACACTGGCAGGCGGCGCTGCGGCTGTTACCGGTGTGTCTGCGCAGGCATCTGAGGAAATTCAGGTCGAAGGATCTGGCTATCGCGAAAGCGAACACGTCAAACGGGTTTACGAACTGTCACGGTTCTAAGGCGCGCAAGACAATCGACCGGTCGTCATTTTGAAGGCCGGGTTGTTTCGAAAAACGATCTTCGGGGAAGATCACCTAGGAGGGAAGTATGCTTAGGAAGAAGACAGGTGGGGTTGCGAATGGCCCCCGTTTGTCATCTGCCATTGCAGAACTGACAAACACCGGCATGGATCGCCGGGCGTTTTTGAGACGTTCAGGTCTCGCCGTCGGTGGCCTTGCAGCAGCAGGCGCACTCACAGTCGGCACAGTGAAAAAAGCGGAAGCACAGTCAGCAGCCGTCAGAAAAGTCGTCAAATCGGTGTGCACGCACTGTTCAGTCGGCTGTACGGTTATGGCGGAAGTGGAAGATGGCGTTTGGGTCGGCCAGGAGCCGGGCTTCGATTCGCCGTTTAACCTCGGCGCGCACTGTGCAAAGGGTGCAGCCGTCCGCGAACACGCCCATGGCGAGCGCCGTTTGAAGTATCCGATGAAATTGGTCGGCGGCAAATGGGAGCGCATGAGCTGGGACGATATGATCGAAGAGGTCGGCGGCAAGCTTGACCAGATCCGTTCCGAAAGCGGTCCTGACTCCGTCTACTGGCTCGGTTCTGCAAAGCATAATAACGAGCAAGCCTATCTGGTCCGGAAATTTGCTGCCTATTTTGGCACAAACAACGTCGACCACCAGGCGCGTATCTGTCACTCAACCACGGTTGCCGGTGTTGCAAACACCTGGGGCTATGGTGCGATGACGAACTCCTACAACGACATCCACAACAGTCGTGCGATCTTCATCATCGGTGGTAACCCTGCCGAGGCGCACCCGGTTTCGCTTCTGCACGTTCTTCGTGCGAAGGAGCAGAACAATGCGCCACTCATCGTTTGCGACCCGCGCTTCACGCGGACTGCTGCACATGCTGATGAATATGTCCGCTTCCGCCCAGGTTCGGACGTCGCGCTGATCTGGGGTATTCTCTACCATGTCTTCGAGAATGGTTGGGAAGACAAGGAATTCATCCGCCAGCGTGTCTGGGGTATGGATCAGATCAAGGGCGAGGTCGCCAAGTGGACCCCTGAAGAAGTTGAGCGCGTCACCGGCGTGCCGGGTTCACAGCTGAAACGTGTTGCGCGCACGATGGCGCAAAACCGTCCGGGCACCGTGATCTGGTGTATGGGTGGTACACAGCACACCAACGGCAACAACAACACCCGCGCTTATTGCGTGCTTCAGCTCGCACTCGGCAACATGGGTAAAGCCGGTGGCGGCACCAACATCTTCCGCGGCCACGACAATGTGCAGGGTGCGACCGACCTCGGCGTTCTCTCTCACACATTGCCTGGCTACTATGGCCTGAAAACAGGCTCATGGAAGCATTGGGCCCGTGTTTGGGAAACCGACTACGATTACCTGCTTGGCCGCTTCGGCTCGAAAGAGTTGATGGAAGGCAAAGGTATTCCGGTATCGCGCTGGATCGACGGTGTTCTTGAAGACGCCGACAAGATGGATCAGCCGAACAATGTCCGCGGTATGGTGTTCTGGGGCCACGCTCCGAACTCACAGACGCGTCTTCCCGAAATGGCGAAAGCCATGGAGAAACTGGACGCTCTCGTCATCATCGATCCGTTCCCGACCATGTCGGCGGTCATGTCAGAGAAGAAAGACGGTATCTATCTTCTCCCGGCCACGACACAGTTTGAGACATATGGCTCTGTGACTGCATCCAACCGCTCCATTCAGTGGCGCGAGAAAGTCATTGATCCGCTGTTTGAAGCGCTGCCAGACCATGTCATCGCTTACAAACTGGCGAAGAAGTTCGGTTTCGCTGACGAGATGTTCAAGAACGTCAAGGTCGAGAACGACGAGCCGCTGATTGAAGACATCACCCGCGAGTTCAACCGCGGCATGTGGACAATCGGGTATACCGGCCAGTCGCCAGAGCGCCTTCGCGAGCATATGGAATATCAGCACACGTTCGACAGAACGACGCTGCAGGCCGTTGGTGGTCCGCTCGATGGTGAGTATTACGGTATGCCCTGGCCAGCTTGGGGCACGCCTGAAATGAAGCACCCGGGCACGCCGATCCTTTACGATCCGTCGAAATCAGTCGCTGAGGGTGGTCTCACCTTCCGGGCACGTTTCGGTGTTGAGAAAGACGGCGACAACCTTCTCGCAGAAGGATCGTGGTCAGTTGATTCCGAAATCGAAGACGGTTATCCGGAATTCACCATGGCAATGCTCCAGAAGCTTGGCTGGGATGGTGATCTCACCGATGAAGAGCGGTCCGTCATCGACGGCATCGCAGGCGAGAAGACCAACTGGAAAACCGACCTTTCCGGCGGTATCCAGCGGGTTGCGATCAAGCACGGTTGTGCACCATTCGGTAACGCGAAAGCGCGGTCCGTGGTCTGGACATTCCCGGATCCAATCCCGCTCCATCGTGAGCCGCTTTATACCAACCGTCGCGACCTCGTGGCCGATTACCCAACCTATGAGGACCGTCAGGCATACCGCCTGCCGACCGCTTACGCGTCCATTCAGAAGAATGACTTCTCCAAAGACTTCCCGACCATTTTGACCTCCGGTCGTCTGGTCGAATATGAAGGCGGCGGGGATGAGACGCGGTCGAACCCATGGCTTGCCGAACTCCAGCAAGACATGTTTGTCGAAATCAATACTGCAGATGCCAACAACATCGGCGTGCGTGACGGCAAACAGGTCTGGGTCCATGGCCCGGAAGGCGGCAAAGTGAAAGTGATGGCACTTGTGACAGAACGGGTTGCACCCGGTGTCGCCTTCATGCCGTTCCACTTCGGTGGTCACTTCCAGGGCGTCGACCAACGCGACAAATATCCGAAGGGTGCTGATCCATACGTTCTTGGTGAAGCAACCAACACGGCACAAACCTACGGCTACGACTCGGTGACCCAAATGCAGGAAACCAAGGCGACGCTCTGCCGTATCGAACCAGCGTAAGGAGGGTACAATGGCTCGAATGACATTCCTTTGTGATGCGGAGCGATGCATTGAATGCAACGCCTGTGTCACAGCCTGTAAAAACGAGAACGAGGTAGCCTGGGGTATCAACCGGCGTCGCGTCGTCACCTTGAATGACGGCAAGCCGGGCGAGCGGTCGCTTTCGATCGCGTGCATGCACTGCTCCGACGCACCATGTGCAGCCGTCTGCCCGGTGGATTGCTTCTACCGGACAGACGATGGCGTGGTTCTCCACTCAAAGGATCTGTGCATCGGTTGCGGTTATTGCTTCTACGCGTGCCCGTTCGGCGCGCCGCAATATCCGCAGGCATCAAACTTCGGAACACGTGGCAAGATGGATAAGTGTACCTTCTGTGCTGGCGGCCCTGAGGATGATCTGTCGCAAGCCGAGTTCGTCAAATACGGTCGTAACCGTCTCGCGGAAGGCAAACTGCCGCTCTGTGCAGAAATGTGTTCCACAAAAGCCCTTCTCGCCGGCGACGGCGACGTTGTGTCCGCCGTTTATCGCGAGCGCGTTGTCGCTCGTGGCTTCGGGTCCGGCGCCTGGGGTTGGGGCACGGCCTACGGTCAAAAAGCAGGCGGCTAATCTCCGCCTTGAAGCGCCCGTGACCTTCGGACTACGGGCGCTCATTTGACATCAAACGGGGCGGCTTTTCTTTATGTGAAGAGCCGCCCTGTTTCTTCAAAAACACGCCGCCGAGCGCATGAGCGGTGACATGAGGGAGCCTAAAGCGTTGAAACACGATCATTTCGAACCGCGAACCAGAAGCCGTGCAAAAGCCATCGCACGCGATGCGTCCGATCTTAAAACCCGGATGGGTCTGGTTCTGCTTGCCGCCCTTCTCGTCATCAGCGCGCTGTTGTTTACAATGACCGGCGCGAACGCGCAGGAAAGTGGCTCGACCTCGGCGCAATCATCAGTTGATAGCGGGCCTGTTGAAGGCACCGTTCCCGGCGGCTCATCGGGCACGACATCCGATTCCGACCTGTGGCGAGCGTTGAAAGGCGGCGAGAACGCAACCACGAGCATTCGAAGCGCGGGTGAAGGCGTCGCAATCCAGGCCGTCGGGCAGAGCTGGCGCGAATTCAGGAACGAAGGCTATTTCACATATTCCGCATGGGGCATGCTCGGTACAATCGGTCTGCTTGCGGTGTTTTTCGCGCTCAGAGGCCGCATTCGCATTGGCCATGGCGGGCCGGCGGGTGAGACGATCTCACGGTTTACACTTATTGAGCGTGCGGGCCATTGGCTGCTCGCCTCCAGCTTCATCATTCTGGCGCTCACGGGTCTCAATCTCGTCTACGGGCGTGATCTTCTGATCCCACTCCTCGGCAAAGAAGCGTTCGCGACGATCTCGATCTACGGCAAAATCGCACACAACTATGTGGCCTTTGCGTTCATGGTCGCACTCGTCTGGGTGGCGCTCACGTG
>JBCBTO010000085.1:0-7724 GCA_039818625.1 Pseudomonadota bacterium | reverse complement strand
ATCAGGCTGTATCGATGGCAAGCTGTGTGGACGCTGTGATTGCCTTGGGCGGAGGCTCGACGCTTGATGCGGCGAAAGTCCTCGCAGCGCTTCTTGGAACAGGGCGGCCATGCGCGGATTTCAGACTGGGCATCAGAGCCATCCCGGAGCGGCAAGTGCCATTGATCGCAATACCGACGACCGCCGGAACGGGGTCTGAGGCGACGAGCATATCTATTTTGAGCGATGATAATGGAGTGAAATATTGGTATTGGGCGGAGGGCCTTAAACCCGATCACATCGTCATTGATCCTGAGCTCATGACAGGGCTTCCTGCAGTTCTTACCGCTCAAACGGGCGTTGATGCACTTGTCCATGCGATAGAGGCCTCGACCAATCGCAACGCGACCGATCTCAACAATTTTTATGCCCATGAGGCTATCCGGCTGTGTTTAAAGTCATTGCCGAGGGCGGTTACGACACCCGATTGCCTGACGGCGCGGGGCGATATGGCGCTCGCGGCGTGTTATGCCGGGATTGCCATCGACAACGCGGGCACTGCGGTTGCCCATGCCATCGGCCATGCTTTGGCAAGCCTCGTTCCGATGCATCATGGGTTGTCTGTGGCGATTGGGAAGGCAGCCGCGTTACCCGCTCAGGTGAAATCCAACGAGCGCTTTGATGCGCTTGCGCAGATATTCGGCGTTTCCTCACGTCTTGATCTGCCTGATGCTTTTATGGCGTTTCTGGCCGACGTGCGTTTGGAGCTGAGGGTGGATCTTGAGGACCTCAGAACCGAAACACTGAGCGCTCAGATGATGAAGCCGGAGAATGAGGCTATGCTTCAGTCGACTGACTTAGTTTTGACGCCAGGGTTGATCTCCTCAATCGCCGAAAGGTCAATTGAGGTTGCGCGCGGCCGCGCGACTTAGAAAACGTTGGACCGAGTAGGACCGGAAAGGTTCAGATAAGGGTAAGCTGATGGCTCTCACCATTACATCAATTGAAATCACCCAACACAGGCTGCCGCTTGATCCAGCCTTCAACCCCAGTTGGGATTTCAAGCCGCGCACGCATTTCGATGCAACCATTGTGCGTGTGCGTGACAGCGAGGGACGGGAAGGGATCGGGTCGGGCGATGCCATGGTCGGTTTCCACGGCCATGAAGATCTTTTCATAGGCGAAGACCCGCTCCGCCTTGAGCGCCACAACCGGATATTGTCAAACATCCAGTTTCATTACGGGCGCTGTTGGCCGCTTGATATCGCGCTGTGGGATCTCGCGGGCAAGATCACCGGTCAACCGGTCTGGAAACTTCTTGGTGGCCGCACGGATCGCATCAAGGCCTATGCCTCATCTGCGACCCTGCGCGACGATGGAGAATTGGCAGCCCTGGCGGAGCAGTTTCTCGACGCTGGCTTTCGGGCACTGAAGCTGCGGTTTCACCGGTCCGACTGGCGCGATGATATCAAAGCGTTCGAGGCGGTGAGGAAACGCGTTGGTGAGCGTCTGCATCTCATGGCGGATTGCAATCAGGGTTGGCGTATGGCCCATGACGATGAAACGCCGTGGACATACAAAGACGCTCTCGGTGTGGCGCGAGAACTGGAGCGGCTCGGTGCGTTCTGGATGGAAGAGCCTCTCCACCGCGGTGATCAAAACGGGATGAAGCGCTTGCGTGATGCCGTCGATATTCGCATTGCCGGTGGCGAAATGACGCGCGAGCTTTACGAGTTTCGTGACCTGATCGAAAAGCGTTCCCTTGATGTTCTCCAGCCCGATGCGGCCCTGGTTGGCGGCATTACGGGTTTGAGGCGCGTTGCAACTATGGCGGAGGACTGCGGGCTGACGTTCACACCGCACACATGGACGAATGGCATCGGTGTTATCGCCAATGTGCATCTGACCTGCGGCGTAACGGAGGCACCGTTCATCGAGTTTCCTTACGATCCGCCGGAATGGTCTCTCGATCGCAGGGACTTCATGCTAAGCGAACCCTTCGCGTTGGGGCAAGAGGGTGAAGTTGTACTATCGGACGAGCGGCCCGGCCTCGGATTTGATCTTGATGATGACCGTTTGGCTGCGACCCTGATCGGCTAGAGCCATAGGATTTCACAAGTGTCACCGGCATCTGCTGCCGGTGCATGCGGCGGTCTGATGACGAGAGCATTGGCCGCTGCCAGAACCGACAGAACGGAACTGTCCTGCTGGTCAAAGACGGTCGCCACGAGCCCGGCGGTGGTGCTTTCCACATGGGCCCGCAAATACGCCTGTCTCAGGCTGTTTTTACCGATCGCGTTTCCAAGTCGCGCCCGGTCAAGCGCATACGCGGGATCGCGCCCCTGCATGGCGATGAGGAGAGGCTTCAGGAACAAGATGCTGCACACGAGGCTTGAGACTGGATTGCCCGGCATTCCAAGCAGGAGCATGCCATCGAGCGTGCCGAACATGAAGGGTTTGCCAGGCCGCATGGCGATCTTCCAGAAGTCGAGCTTCGCACCCTTTGCGCTGATGGCGGGCTTTATCAGATCATGGTCGCCCACGGACGCGCCACCGAGCGTGACGAGCACATCGCACCGCGCATTAAGCGCTCCATCAAATGCCGAAACGATGTCCTCCGTTCGGTCACGCGCAATGCCAAGATCAACGGGTTCTCCGCCGGTTTCGCGCACAAGACTGAAGACGCCAAAGGCGTTTGACGCGATGATTTGATCTTCCCCCGGCTTGTTCCCGGGAAGGACGAGTTCATCCCCATTTGACAAGATGCCGATCTTTGGTCTGCGATGGACGGGCAGGTCGCGGTGGTTCATCGCAGCCGCAAGGGAAAGCGACTGAAAGTTGATCCGGGTCCCGGCTCTAAGAAGCGTTTCTCCTTCCTTGAAGTCCATTCCGGCAGGACGCACGTAAAGGCCCTTGCACGGGATCTCGTTCGGGACAATGGTGCTATCGTTCAGCGTTGCATCTTCCTGGATCAGCACCGTGTCTGCTCCGTCCGGCATCGGTGCTCCGGTGAAAATCCGGACGGCCTGTCCAGGTCCGAATGAACCACTGAAGCCATGGCCCGCGGCCGCTTCCCCAACGACGTGCAAAGGACGGCTAAGCGCAAGTTCTTCATGGCGCACGGCATATCCATCCATTGCGGACGCCGCAAAAGGCGGTTGTGTTCGGGTCGCAGAAACATCTTCGGCCAGTGTGTACCCATCCGCGTCCCTGAGGGAGAGTCTAACTGTTTCCGTCTTGCGTGCGGCGCTCAGAACCCGCGCGAGCGCCTCGTCGACTGGCATCAAAGCCATGGCATTATCCGTCTTTCGCGACGAAATCACCCGACGCACCACCGCTCTTCTCGGTGAGCCGGATATCGGTAATGGTCATGGAGCGGTCAACGGCCTTTGCCATATCGTAAATGGTGAGACAGGCGACGGATGCGGCGGTCAATGCCTCCATCTCCACACCGGTTTGGCCCTTGCATTTTGCCATCGCTTCAACCCGCAATCCCGGAAGGCTCTCGTCCGCTATTATGTCCACGCTCACCTTGGTCAGTGTCAGAGGATGGCAAAGTGGAATGAGATCGGATGTTTTCTTCGCTCCCATTATGCCTGCGAGGCGCGCAGTCCCGATAACATCGCCCTTTTTGGCATCGCCCTGTACGATCATTTCCAGCGTGGAGCGCTGCATGATCACGGCACCTTGGACCCTGGCGATGCGATCCGTGACAGCTTTGTCACCGACATCTACCATGTTCGCCGTTCCGTCAGCGTCAATGTGGGTGAGGGTGTCTGTATCGCGCGCCATCATGCATCCACGGTTTGCTGTGTCAAAAGCGCCTTGGTGGCGGCTGTCACATCATCCTGCCGCATCAGGCTTTCGCCAACGAGAAAGGTCGTGATGCCAACGCGTTTGAGGCGTGCTGTGTCCGCAGGCGTGAAAATCCCGCTTTCACCGACGAGATGATAGTCGTCCGGTACGCGGGCTGCCAAATCCTCGGACGTTTTAATCGTCACGTCGAAGGTTTTCAGATTGCGGTTGTTGATGCCGAGAAGTTTCGATTTCAACGCAAGGGCACGGTCAAGTTCTTCCGCATCATGCACTTCGACAAGCACGTCCATCGAGAGATCAAAGGCGGTTTCTTCCAGCGCCTGCGCCTCGTCGTCAGTGACTGATGCCATGATGATCAAGATACAGTCCGCGCCCCAGGCGCGCGCTTCATAGACCTGATAAGGTTCATAAAGAAAATCCTTGCGCAACGCCGGTAAGGCGCACGCGTCCCGTGCGGCTTTGAGATATTCGGGCTTGCCCTCGAAAGACGGTGTGTCGGTCAGAACGGACAAACACGCTGCACCACCGGCTTCATACGCGCGTGCGTGAGCGGGTGGGTCAAAATCCGCACGGATCAAACCCTTCGATGGACTCGCTTTTTTGATTTCGGCAATGAGGGCGTAGTCATCGGCCCGTTTTTTCGCCTCAAGGGCATTCAAGAAGCCGCGAGGAGGGTGTTGATCGGTGGCGCGAGCTTTTATCTCAGAAAGCGGCATCAAAGACTTGGCCGTTTCAATCTCCTCGCGTTTGTAACGCTCTATTTTCTTTAAAATATTCGTCATTGGGCGTTGGAAACCTCCACGAGTTTGTCGAGGGCAGCACGCGCTTTGCCGGAGGATATGCTCGCCCGCGCAAGATCGATACCGTCTTGAAGCGTGTCCGCCTTGCCGCCGACCACAAAGCCTGCGCCTGCGTTCAGGAGAACCGTATCAGCGTGAGCGCTTTCCTCGCCGTCGAGAACCGCTTTGAGGGCGTCAGCGTTTACAGCAGCATCGCCCCCTTTGATCGCATCAAGAGGCGCGCGTTTAATGCCAACATCTTCCGGCGAAATGATCATTTCGGTCATATCGCCGTTGTCGAGCTTCACCACCTTCGTTGGACCAGAGATCGATATCTCATCGAGGCCGCCGTCCCCGTGAACGAGCCAGATTGCGGTCGAGCCAAGCGTTTTCAGAGTTTCAGTCATTGGCACACACCAATGCGGCGCGAAGACACCGATCATCTGGCGCTTCACACCGGCGGGGTTCGACATCGGCCCCAGAAGATTGAAAATCGTGCGGGTGCCGAGTTCAACCCGCGATGGTCCAACAAAACGCATTGCGGCGTGATGGGCGGGCGCGAACATGAAACCGATGCCGGCCTCGGTAAGGCATTTGGCGATGGTGTCCGGGCCGATCTCAAGGTTGATTCCAAGGGCCGACAACACGTCGCCAGCGCCTGATTTCGACGACATCGCACGGTTTCCGTGTTTTGCGACCGGCACACCGCCCCCGGCGAGCACGAAGGCTGAGCATGTCGAGATGTTGTACGTGCCCGACCCGTCGCCCCCGGTTCCGACGATATCAACGGCATTCTCCGGTGCTTCGACGGGCAGCATTTTGGAGCGCATCGTGGAAACGGCGCCAATGAGCTCATCCACGGTCTCTCCACGCACGCGCAAAGCCATCAGAAAGCCAGCGATTTGAGACGGCGTCGCATCACCCGACATCATGATGTCGAACGCTTCCTTAGCCATCTCGCGCGATAGGCTCTCGCCATTCGCCACCCGCGCAATCAATGGTTTTAAATCCGCCATACCCGTTCCCCGAAGCCCTCAAGCGGCCTTTTTCGCAATATCGAGAAAATTTCGCAACATGTGATGACCATGCTCGGACGCAATGCTTTCCGGGTGAAACTGCACACCGTGCACGGGATGTTCCTTGTGCATCAGACCCATGATCGTGCCGTCCTTTGCGGTCGCGGTCACTTCCAGACATTGGGGTAGCGACATCTCCTCCAGGGTGAGGGAGTGATAGCGCGTCACCTGAACCGGGCCGTTAAGACCTGAAAAGACACTCAAGCCGGTGTGAGTGACCTCACTCACCTTCCCGTGCATGAGGGTTTGTGCGCGAACGACTTTGCCACCATACGCCTGACCAATTGATTGATGACCGAGACATACGCCGAGGATCGGCACCGACCCTCGAGCCTTTTCAATGAGCTCAAGGCAAATGCCCGCCTCGTTGGGCGTGCAGGGGCCGGGGGAAAGAACAACCCCCTCGGGCTTCATCTCAAGCGCTTCATCGACCGTGATCTTGTCATTGCGCTTTACGATAAGGTCTGCGCCGAGTTCACCAAGAAAATGGACGAGATTGTAGGTAAAGCTGTCGTAGTTATCGATCACCAGAAATGCCATTTCACTGACCCTTCGAGGCTTGGGAGGCAAACCGCACGGCCTCTTCGGCGGCGCGAAACAGCGCCTTTGCCTTGTTGACGCATTCACGATGTTCATTTTCCGGCACGGAGTCCGCGACGATACCGGCCCCCGCTTGAACGTACATTTTTCCGTCTTTCACGACAGATGTTCGCAAGACGATGCATGTGTCCATATCACCGTCGGCGGTGAAATAACCGACGCAGCCTGCATAGATCCCGCGTTTTTCCCGCTCAAGCTCGTCGATGATTTCCATTGCGCGCACTTTTGGGGCGCCGGAAACGGTGCCTGCTGGGAAGCCTGCGGCAAGTGCCGACAGCATGTCATGTTGGTCGGCATCAAGGTCGCCTACCACATTCGAGACGATGTGCATCACGTGGCTGTAATATTCGAGGAAAAACTTGTCCGTCACCTCGACGGTTCCGATTTTTGCCACACGACCGACGTCATTGCGTCCGAGATCGAGGAGCATGAGATGTTCTGCCCGCTCTTTGGGGTCACTCAGAAGATCGTCGGCAAACGCCTCATCCTCCGCTTTGGTTTTGCCCCGGGGTCGTGTTCCCGCAATTGGTCTGATCGTTACCTGACCGTCTCGAACACGCACAAGAATTTCGGGGCTTGAGCCCGCGACGCAAAATCCATCGAACTTCAGGAAGAATAGAAATGGCGCCGGGTTGGTGCGCCTGAGCGCGCGATAAAGGGCGAAGGGCGGCAAGGTGAAATCCGCCTCAAACCTTTGCGCGAGCACCACCTGAAAGATGTCGCCCGCCGCGATGTACTCCTTCGCCCGCGCCACCATTGTCAGATACTCAACCTCATCAGTGTTGGACGAGATCGTAATGTTAAGATCAGCGCTGCTCATATGGGCGGTTTTGTCGATGGGTGTATCGAGTTGGTCGATGACGCCGGTCAGCCTCTCGACTGCCCGTGCGTGGGCCGTTTCCGCGCTGACGGTCGCATCAGGTCGGACGGGCGTGACGACCGTGATTTCGTCTTTCACGGTGTCGAAAATCAAGATCACAGTCGGGCGGATCATAATCGCGTCCGGAACGCCGATCGGATCGGGATTGGCGTTTGGAAGCTCTTCAATCAGGCGGACTGTGTCATAGCCGAGATACCCGAACACGCCAGCGGCCATTGGAGGGAGCGTCTCCGGAAGTGTGATTCTGGATTCGTCGATGAGTGTGCGTAGGGCGTCCAGCGTGGGCTCGGGGCAGGGGGCAAATGCATCGCGTGAGACCATGGGCGAACGGTTGATCTCCGCGAGTTGGCCGTTTGCGCGAAACACCACATCCGGATCAAGGCCGACGATTGAATAGCGTGCCCGGGCCTCTCCGCCTTCAACGGATTCCAGGAGGAAACAATTGTCGCGCGATGCTGATAGTTTCAGCATGGCGGAGACGGGCGTCTCCAAATCCGCCACCAAACGACTATGCAGGACTTGCGGAACACCTTCGTCGTATGTGGCGACAAAGGTTGCCTTCGATGGCTCGAACATTGAATTTCCCGTCGCCTT